>CANDKY010000127.1 GCA_947385425.1 uncultured Lachnospiraceae bacterium
TGGTCTGCGGCGCTCCGGGAAGCTTAAGTTAATGACATTGGGAGTGAACTGTAACGAGCAGGCAGAGCGGTGTTCCAATTTCCGGCAGGATGCTTGAAAAGGCGGCAGAATCTGGTATAATGTAGCTGGTATACTGGAAACAGGGAGGAAAGTGGAAAATGATAAAGACAGTTATTTTTGACATCGGCAATGTACTGGCGGGATTTGAGTGGAAAGCTTTTTTCAGGAAGTTCGGTTATTCCGAAGAGATGTTTTCCAGGATTGCAAAGGCGACGGTGGAAAGCAGTATATGGCCGGAGTATGACAGGGGTGTGCTGACGGATGAGGAGATGATGGATGCGTTTGTCAGGAATGATCCCGGGATTGAGAAGGAATTGAGGGAAATTCTGGAGAATGTTCAGGGAATGCTGACAAGGTATGATTATGCCATACCCTGGGTGAAGGAACTGCAGCAAAAAGGGTATCAGGTTTTAGTGCTGTCTAATTTCGGACGGCGTGCACACAGGGATTGTATGGATGCGCTTGATTTTCTGAATTATGTGGATGGGGGGATTCTCTCTTATCAGGAGAAAACCATTAAGCCGGAGCCTGAGATTTATCAACGGCTGATAGAGAAATACAGCCTTGTGCCGGAGGAATGTGTTTTCCTGGATGATACGGAGAAAAATCTCACGGCAGCCGCCGGGTTCGGTATGCATACGGTTCACTTTACGGACAGGGAGAGCGCGCTGGAGGAATTGCGCAAACTGGGCGTAGCGTGAAAAGAAGCTCTAAGGCGTCAAAGGACGCCGCCTAAGAGCTTCTAGGATTTGCCATGCGTAGCATTGCAAATCCATTTCACGCGGAAGAACGCCGGGAAAGAGGCGTTCTTCCGGTTTTTTCATGGCGGGTTTGTGCTGCCGCAGGCGGCAGCATGTTGGTTAGCGGTATACGGTGGGGAGGTTATCTGGTTAGATCCTGCACCCACTTATATTTTCTGAAGCGGATCATTACCCAGGGGATTTTGCCTACTTCATCCAGGCATGTGCATGTATAGACTGCCAGGGGCGGCCAGTGCAGGATGAAGGCACCGGTGAGCGCCAGGGGGATGGCGATGAACCACATACAGACAATCAGGCTGTACATGTCGAATAATGTATCGCCGCCGCCGTCCAGGACTCCGTTTATCGTGACGGTATTTACACAACGCCCGATCATATAGACGGACATAATTACCATCATCCCTGTAAGGTATCCGCGCGCCTGGTCTGTCAATATAACCATTCTCACGATCAGCGGTGTCACTGCAAGCACAAGGGCAGTGGACAGGAATCCGATGAGGTAAGAGATATTTTTCAGTTTTATTCCGTAAGCTTTGCCTTTGTCAAGGCGTCCGGCGCCCAGTTCGTTTCCTACCATAATCCCGGCTGCGCTTCCGATACCGTTGCACATGCAGCAAATCAGATCGCGGACAACGGCTGCTACGGAGTTTGCCGCGGCGGCATCGCTTCCCATATGCCCCATTATTGCAGTATATGAGGTAAATCCAACTCCCCAGCACAGGGAACCGCCCATAAGAGGCAGACACTGTTTTATGAAATCAGATTTCAACTGTTTCGGAAGCCTGAGGAACCGTCCAAGGGCCGGGCGGATATAGGAGGGCTTTGACGAGACGGCAATGCATAAAGCCAGTTCAGCTATGCGGGAAAGCGTGGTGGCAAACGCGGCCCCTCTGGCCTCCATCTTCGGCGCGCCTATTAAGCCGAAGATAAATACGGCATTCAGGCAAAGATTCAGAAGCACGGCACAGGAACTGATGAGTGCTCCGGGCTTTACATGGTCTGACACTTTCATCATAGTCAGATAGCACTGTGAGATACCTGTGAGCAGATAGGACCAGCCCGCGATGCGCAGGTAGGAGCTGCCGATGGCAATCAATGGCGCATCATGTGTGAAAATATGCATGAGCAGTTCCGGCATCAGCTCACACGCAAGGAAAAATATAACGGACACAATGCCGCAAAACCGCAGCATCATATTAAAAATATCTTCCAGCGTATGTTTGTCGCCTTTTCCCCAGTATTGTGCGCCAAGGATGGCTCCGGCGCCTGTAATGGCACCAAGGAACATGTTCTGGACAAACTGGATCTGGGTTGCCAGGGAGACGGCGGTCATTTCATCCTGGGCAATTTTCCCAAGCATCAGTGCGTCGCCTGCAGCCACCGAGGCTAACATAAGGCTCTGCAGCGCAATCGGAAGGGCGAGCCTTGTCAGGTGACGGTAAAAATCTTTTTTGTTAATAAGGATTTCTGTTTTTTTCTCTTTCATAGATATACCCCTTATATGTAAACAGGAAAACACGATGGAAACTTTCCGGGAAAAGCTGCGTGCAGCCTGGCTGCGGACAGTTTCCTTTGAGTATAGCATATTGTCGGATTAAGTCAATAATCGGAATGGGATTTTTCCGGGCGGAGTGCGCGGGCCGGGCGCTTAAGTTAATGACATTGGCTTTGAACCGTAACCTTAAGTGAATGGCGTTGGCCCTGTTAGAGCCTGTTTAAAATCTCATTTCCACCATCTGTACACCTCATTTTGCGAGAACTTTGTCCCTCATTCGGAGGACAATGCCCCACTACGCCTCCCTCATTTAGGGCAAATCTCTCACAAACTGCGGTGCACATCTGGCGAAAGGCGGATTTTAAACAGGCTCTTAAGGCGGGGCGCAAAACGGTCGATAAGAGTAATAACAAGGAAAAGATATCCTGTACGGATACTTTTAGTAAAAAACGGAACAGATAAGGAGTAGGAAGAATGGATAAGATTGGAAATTATTTAAATGGTTTGCAGCATGTAGGGCTTCCCTGTAAGAACTTGGATGAAACTATAGCTTTTTATGAAAAGCTGGGGATGCGCGCAGCTTTCCGGACAGTCAATGAAGGACAGAGGGTCTGTTTTCTGGAACAGGGAAATCTTGTGATTGAGGCTTATGAGGAGAAGCAGACTGCCGGACAGGCAGGTGCAATTGACCATATCTGCTTTGATGTATCGGATATTGAGAAGGTATTTGAATTTGCGAAACAGATGCAGCTTACGTTCTGTAATGAGAAAATATGTTCCCTTCCTTTCTGGGAAAACGGGGTGCGGTTTTTCACCGTCCTGGGGCCTGACGGTGAGCGGGTTGAGTTTTGCCAGAAATTGTAAGCCTCTAAAGTAAAAGCGGCTGGAGCGGGCGGGGTGTTTGCTAGAGCGTGTTTGAAAAATACTTTCCGACAGATGTGCGTCACAATTTGTGGGAGGCAAAGATCTCGCAAAATGAGGTGTACAGATGGTGGAAATGAGATTTTAAACAGGCTCTTAGGGCTATGTAACCTGGATTTGGCAGACCAAATGGTCAAGACTAATTAGTCAAGACTATTAGTCAAGACTATTAGTCAAGACTATTAGTCAAGACTATTAGTCTTAATATCGCGCAAAGTGGTGAAGCGGTTACACCGCGTGCAGATGGCGGGAATGATTTTTCAAACACGCTCCAATGCGGTTGTAGAATTTGCAAAGAAATGCCCGGCCCGTATTCCTGCAGCAGGTAGGATAATGCTGCAGTTCACTCTCACGCCCTATGTTTGGCTCCGGCACCCCGGGAAGCTTAAGTTAATGACATTGGGAGTGAACTGCAACGGGATAACAGACGAAACAGCTTTATTGAAATAATATGGATTGCAATATCATCAAATCTGTGCTAAAATCCCATTAAAGCGGATGTTCCGATATTTGTATATGAAAGCCGGAACTTTTTGTATCAATTATAAGTCTTTTTTATATAATAAATTTTTTGAAAATCTTGCTATTTACCCCTGAAATTTGTATAATATAGAAATAAGGTTAAATCTCCGGCAACATTTTCCTGTTTGGGAAAGGCACTAGGGCGGCGGTAAAGTCATAGAATATATTAAATTGACTTTGGGGGCGCCTTGTGAAAACTTTTCAGAAACCTTTAACCGCGGAGGAAGAAGCCCGTTATATTCAGATGCTGCATCAGGAAAGCAGTGAGAAAGCCAAAGAAGCAAGGGAGATTCTGATAGAACGCAATCTGCGTCTGGTTGCCCACATTGCCAAGAAGTATCAGAATGTGGACGAAGATATGGAGGATCTGATTTCCATAGGGACGATAGGGCTGATCAAAGCGGTTGCCTCTTTCGATGCCGGAAAGGGGAAGCTGAGCACATATGCTTCCAGATGTATAGACAACGAACTGCTGATGCTGCTGCGCTCTAAGAAGAAGATCTCGAAAGAAGTGTCTCTCTATGAACCGATCGGGACAGACAGGGAGGGGAATGAGATCAGCCTTCTGGACATTATAGAATCGGAGCAGGTGGATGTGATAGACAGGATGGAGCTTGGAAGCAACATCCGGAAGCTGGGAAAGGTGATGCAGACGTTGGACAGACGGGAGAAAGAGATTATTTACCTGCGTTACGGGCTGGCGACAGGAAAAGAGGTAACACAGCGGGAAATCGGTGAGATGTTGGGTATATCCCGCAGCTATGTGTCAAGGATTGAGAAAAAAGCACTTCACAAATTAAGAATGGGGTTTGAAAAAGAATAGAGACAGCAGATAAGGGGGGAGCGGCATGCTTTTTGTTAAGACCAGTGAATTGAAAAAGGGAATGAGACTGGCAAGACCTATCTATAATAAGGACGGAGTCCTTCTGTATGAACGTAATTCCAAACTGACCGCACAGGGTATCCAGAGTATCAAGGCTTTTCATCTGATTGGACTGTTTATACTGGAACCGGCAGAACCAGTGCCTCCTATGACACAGGAAGACATATTGTTTGAACGATTTCAGACGATGACGGTATTTTCCCTTCGGGATGAATTGCTTAAGCTGAGGGATGAGAAGAAAAAAGGCGCCAAAATGCAGGTTATTGCCAATAACATATTGAAGCGTTACGGGCATCAGGATAAGAAGATAAACTTTATTCAGAATTTAAGGAGCAAGGAAGATTATGTGTATAAACATGCCCTGAATGTGGGCATTTTATGCGCTATGATTTCCCATGTGCTCAATATGAAGGCAGAAGATCAGATGGATGTCATTTTTGCGGCCTTGCTCCATGATATCGGCAAGCTGTCGCTTCCAAAGGCGATTGCGGATAAAGACGAGCCGAACGATGATGAGAAGCAGGTGATTGATACATATGTACTGGCAGGTTACGAATTAATCGGGAGCGTTTTTACCATGAATCCGGGCGTGAAGCGCGTGTGTGTACAGATGCACAGGCTGTGGGAAAATTTACAGAAGGGAATTTATGATCCGAAAATGAAAGTACCGCTGGGCTCAAAGGTATTGTTAGTGGCGGACATTTATGACACGATGACAGCCATGCGTTTAGACCATTCGCCGGAGTCGGAAGTGGCAGCGGTAAAATATCTGATAAAGAATCAGGAATTTTTGGATCAGGATATCGTAGATGCCCTGATTCAGTCAATCAATATATTGGCGCCCGGTGTCAGTGTGGAACTGAATACGGGCGAGAAGGCGATTGTGATACGCAACGATGAGGCGGATATCCTCCGTCCAATGGTGCTGGGCTTTAAAAACAACAACATTATTGATTTGACAAACAGGGAATATAAAGATCTGGAAATCGTGGACATCATGAAGACCATGGATAACCGCCATGTTATGGATACCCAACTTTTGAGGGAAAATGGTTTTCATGTACCCGAACAGGAAGAAGCGGAGTTCCAGGACGGGATAGGGGAATAGGAAGCAAAAGAGAGAATAAAAAGAAAGTAAAATACCCTGGCGGCAGGTGTATGCCTCCGCCGGTGCCTCTCGGTTTCATCAGAAACCGGGGCAGAGAAACAGTATAGTTCTTAAGTTTCAGAATAGATGCCTTTTTTATGCGGCATTTCAGGGATTTCACCCAATGTATTCACGAAAAGATTAAAAGCGGAAATGGAACAGAATTCGTCGCCACAGTGCCCGGAATAAATATTGGCCGGCATTATGGACAAGATTTATTCCGCAGGGTATTGGCACTGTGGGGACGAATTCGGAACTGGAACAGCGTTGCGAGGAAAATGCCAGGAAGGATTTCAGGACGCAAGAGCGGGAGGAAATCCTTCCCTGGAGGGGCATTTTCCTGGCAAAAGCGGAACTGGAATAGAATTCGTCGCCACAGTGCCCGGAATAAATATTGGCCGGCGTTATGGACAAGATTTATTCCGCAGGGTATTGGCACTGTGGGGACGAATTCGGAACTGGAATAGGAGGATATTTGTATGTTTAGTACTATTACAACGGCGGCGATATGCGGCATGAATGCGGTGATTGTCCATGTAGAAGTAGACGTATCCCATGGCCTGCCGGGTTTTTTGATGGTGGGTTATCTTGGGAGTGAAGTGAGGGAGGCGGGGGAACGCGTCCGGGTAGCGCTGAAGAACTCGGGAATATCGCTCCCTCCTATGAAAATTACCGTGAATCTGTCGCCGGCGGATATACGGAAATGCGGGACAGGCTATGACCTTCCTGTGGCGGTGGGAATCCTGCAGTCGTTGGGCCATGTGGAAGAAAAGCAGACACAGAAGATCATGTTTGCCGGCGAATTGAGCCTGGACGGCGAGGTGAATGAAATAAAAGGCGTGCTGCCGATGGTTAAGACAGCGGGGGAGGAAGGGATGACATGCTGCGTCGTACCATGGGAAAATGAAAAGGAAGGGGCACTGATACCCGATATGGAAGTGATCGGAGTGACATCGCTGCGGGAAGTGATGGCATTGTTAAGGGGAGAGGATCCCCGGATTTTGGGAACCGGTTCAAAAAGAACCGAAGTTAACGGAACCAAAGCAGATGGAACCGGAGCCGCCGAAACCGAAGTTAACGGAACCAGGGCAAATGAAACCGGGGCAGCACGGACTGCGGCCGGAGGAACCAGGGCGTATGAAGCCGCTCCGGACGAAACCGGGCCCGGAGGCGGGTCGGCGGAAATCAAACCAGACGGTATCAAAGACGGCAGAGCCGGCGAAGGCAGAGTATGCGGCAGGGGAACGGACAGAAAATATACGGACGTAAGGAAGAAGCGGCGGGCAGGAAGCCTCATACGAATTGCCATACAGCAGGAACGGGAGGACGAGAGAGAGCCTGATTTTGCAGAGATATGCGGACAGGCAGGAGCGAAAAGGGCGGCGGAAATTGCGGCGGCAGGTTTCCATAACCTTCTGCTGATCGGGCCGCCCGGCGCGGGAAAAACAATGATTGCCAGAAGAATCCCGGGAATTTTGCCGGAACTGACAAGAGAAGAAGGTCTGGAAGTATCCTCTATCTACAGCATATCCGGTTTACTCAGCCGCAGAAATTCCTTAATATCCGTAAGGCCCTTCCTGAGCCCGCACCATACAATTACGGCGCAGGCATTTTCCGGCGGGGGCATAATACCAAAGCCCGGCGTGATCAGCCTGGCCCATAAAGGAGTCCTCTTTCTGGATGAGATGCCGGAGTTTGGTTTCGGCGTGCTGGACACGCTGCGCCAGCCTCTGGAAGAAAAGAAAATACAAATTGCGCGGCTGGGGGGAAGCTATGAATATCCGGCGGATTTTATGCTGGTAGGGGCAATGAACATCGCAACAACGAAATTGATACAATGCGGAATTGCGGAAATGCCTGAAAATAAGGCATTTCATGGGTTCTGCGGTTTTATTTTTTCGTTTTTTGAGCCTGTTTCCGTGTGATGGAGCGGCTCCGTTTTCTGATTTTGCACCACTTTTTAACGATAGCAGGCAATCGTTAAAAGGTTTGAATGGGGCGGGGCAGAGCCTTGTGCTGGGAGCGATAAAAAATATTTAACAGTGGCACAGGCAGCAATTTCAAAATAATGCCATAGGATTTTTGGTACTAACAGGCAAAAGTATTAAAGAATGGCTTAAAATAAGCTGAAAACAAGGCTTTCAGCTAGGCTTTTTAGGTTTGGCGGGGGTCATCACGGTGGGTGGTGGGCCCCGCTTTTTCATGTTTTTGTACGCCGCTGATAGGATGGCGATTGGAGAAAAAATCGTACTATCAGGCAAAAGTATACTTTCACGCAAAAGTCCGGGGTTTCCGTGATAGTATAAAACGGAAGGGTAAAAAGGTGTAGGATATTGGCGGTTTTAGCTGAAAGATGTATTAGTTTGGCTAAAAATGTTGTTGAAAAACGGGGGATATGATACAAACACGGAAACAGCATGGAGTTTTCGTGTTTGTATATGAGTTTCCGTGATAATATGGAGTTTTGCGTGATAGTATATAGAAAAATTGAAAAATATTAGCGGGAGGGCAAGGGCTGTTCAATGGCCCTTTTTTGCTTTCCACTCCCGGAAAATAGTCGTTTCGTGCCATCAGATGAAAAACAGATAAATTTTATGGTATAATTCAGAGGACGCTTTTACTTTAGCGGGAACGGTATTCTGCCGAAGTAATTAGGAAACAGCGGAAAGGGGCATCAGCCTATGAAAATGAGAACGGAATACACCTGCCCTTTGGAACTGGTGCATGACATGATTAAAGGGAAATGGAAACCGATCATCTTATGGCGGCTGCGTTTAGGGGCGACATCTCTGGCGAAGCTGGAACGTGACATAGACGGCATTACACAGAAGATGCTGCTGGAGCAGTTAAAGGAACTGATGGATTACGGATTTGTGGAAAAGAAATCCTATGAGGGATACCCGCTCCGGGTGGAATATTCTCTAACAGATGATATGGGAATGAAAATACTGGAAGCGTTAAGGATCATGCAGCATATCGGGATTGACTATCTGAAAGCAAACGGCATGGAACATATCCTGGAGGAAAAGGGAGTAATCCCGGATTAGTACCTACGAAAAAGTGGGTAATTTACTGTCCGGGAGCCGCCGCTTATAATATCATCATAAAATCGGATTGGAGGATTCAAAGATGAATGTTACGAGCAGCGGTATTATAAACGGATTGATCCAGCCTCAATATGGCGGGCATGGGACGCAGTTCAACGAAAATGGCATCCCTACCTACTCTTTGCCTTTTGTGGTAGAAGATGCGCCACAAGGAACGGTGTCGATTGCCATTGTTTTGGAGGATAAGGACGCATACCCGGTGACCGGGGGATTCGCATGGATACACTGGCTGGCGGCAAACATAACCCGTTTTGAGGTTAAGGAGAATGAGAGCCAGACGGCGGATGACTTTGTGCAGGGAAGGAATAGCTGGACGAGCATACAGGGCGGAGAGCAGTCTGCGGAGCTTTCCTGTTATTACGGCGGGATGACCCCGCCCGATAAGCCGCACATATATGAACTTCATGTGTATGCACTGGATAAGATGCTGGATTTGGAGAGGGGTTTCCTATTGAACGAACTTTACCATGAAATGGACGGGCATATCTTAGACCAGCTTACCCTGAAAGGGATATATGAAAATTAGCTGTCTGAAAGTCGGTGGGCGCACAATAAAAACAGTAGTGGCAGTATTCCTGTGTTTACTGACAGGCATAATAAGAAAATCAGACACGGCATTTTATGCCGCCATTGCTGCTGTGCTGTGCGTCCAGCGTACCTCTAAGGACAGTTTCCGTGAAGCGTTCAACAGGGAGGTGGCTACGGTTATCGGCGGGATATGGGGTATGCTCGTCCTGCTGTTTGAGAGGAATGTCTGGTGCAGCCCATATGAAGTGTTGCGATACCTGCTTTTATCAGTGCTTCTTATTCCCATCATCAATTTTTCCATTTTGATAAAACGGGAAAAAGGGACGTTCCTCATGTGTGTTGTTTTTCTGTGCATTACCGTGACGCATGGAAATGATGAAAGCCCTTTGTCTTTTGGTGTTGCACGGATTTTGGATACTACGATTGGAATTGTGATTGCTTTGATAATAAACCAATTTCCAATCCGCAAGATAATTGAACCGCCACAATAGTCGTTTCGCGCAATCCAATAAAATACGGGAGGTTTTCTATGGTATAATCAATGAAGATTTTTACTTTAGCGGGAACGGTATTCTGCCGAAGTAATAGGAAACAGCAGAGAGGATGGTATGCAGATGTATGATGTGATAGTGGTCGGGGCGGGACCAGCGGGATGTACGGCATCCAAGGTTTTGGCGGAAAAAGGCTATAAGGTTCTCTTGGTGGAGAAATTCAAAATGCCAAGGTATAAGTCCTGTTCGGGTGTTTTGATAAAGAAATCAATGGAACTTGTGAAAAGTTATTTCGGGGAGGATGTGCCGGAATCTGCCATGTGTACCCCGACAGAGAACAAGGGAATGATCTTCACAAATGATGCAGGGAAAGAATACCGCTTCGAGCAGGAGGGGCTGAATGTATGGCGCAGCCATTTTGACGGGTGGCTTGCGGAAAAAGCAAAGGAGAGCGGCGCAGAGGTCATGGACGGCGTGGCGGCTCTTTCCTGCACGGAAAAGGACGGGTTTGTGGAAGTCAGCCTGCACGGGCAGAAGAATGATACAGAGGGCGCGAGGTACGTCTTGGACTGCGAGGGCGTTGTCGGGGCGTTGAAGCGGAAGATTACCGGGGAAGTTCCCGGATACATAACCACATACCAGACCTTTAACGAGGGCAGCATAGATTTAGACCCGCATTACTTCTATGCGTACCTGCAGCCGGAGCTTTCGGAATATGACGCATGGTTCAACGTGAAGGATGACCTGCTGGTGCTTGGGGTGTCCGTGAAGGATATGGATAAAATCGGGCATTATTATGAACGCTTTATTTCTTACATGGAAGAAAACCACCACCTGCGTATCGGCAGGCAGACGAAGGAAGAAAAGTGGCTGATGCCGCATATCCGTCCGGGATGCCATGCAGACTACGGTGTGGGGCGTGTCCTTTTCGCCGGGGAAGTCGCCGGGTTCTTAAATCCTATGGGCGAGGGCATATCTGCCGGGATGGAGAGCGGGTACTGTGCGGCCTGTGCGATCATGGAGCATTTTGATAATCCATCAATGGCTTGTGAAGCATATCGGCAAAGCACGGAAAATCTGAAATCCTATATGCAGCGCCAGTGGAGCCTTGTGGGAGGAATGGCTGGCACGTTCAGGGAGATGGAATGATGGTTTGATACCAAAAGTTCTGCCAGAAAACGGAATTAGAGCATAAAAACAGAGAATGACACGCTGAATTGACAGGATGACACGCTAAGATGGTGGCATTTATACAACTTTGATTCTATAATCCAAACAGAAAAACAGAAAGAGAGGTTGTTTAAGATGACTTTTGGAGAAAAACTGAAAGGGCTCCGCAAAGAGAAAGGCTATTCTCAGGAGGAACTGGCAGGACTGTTAGAGGTGTCACGCCAAGCTGTAAGTAAATGGGAAAGTGACAGGGGGATACCAGAGATTGATAAATTATTGCAGATCAGCAATATGTTTGGCGTGACACTGGATTATCTGCTAAAAAGTGAAGGGCCGGATGAGAATAATAAAGAAAATGGGTATTATGTAAGCCGGGAGACGATTGATGGGTTCCTTTCCCATAAGAGGCATTTGGCGAAAAACATTGCTATTGGGGTTGGTCTGGTCATCAGCTCAGATATTTTTGGATGCTTTTCCGGATACATGCAGTTGCTGCGCCCGTTGTATTGGGGGACAATGGCAATTGGCATAGCTGTTTTGGTATGGACTTTTTTTCAACCGAGGCGTTACAAAGAAATCAGTTCAAATACCTTGCTGTTTGACGAAACAGTGATAAAATCCTTTCGTGAGGAAAGTAACCGAAACAGGAAAAGATATGTTGGCATGATTGTTTTGGGGGTGATAATGTTCCTTTTTGGATCAGAGTTTCTGTATATGGTAAAAGATGCTGTCGGCAGTGAGGTATGCAACGCATTGGACTGGCTGATAGATGCGGCATCGGTCATGCTACTGATCATAGCGGGAATAGCAATCCATGCCGAAAATATAATTACCCGGAATGCGGATTATATTGCGAAGAAAAATTCGCGCGGGAAATTTACATGGGTGTATATTGCCCTGCCTGCAACGGTACTGGCGGTATTGATAGGTATTGCCACAAATGCCTGGAGCCCGGTTTTCCCGGTCATTTTCCTGTTTTGTGTGTTGCTTGTGACAGTCTGCAAATTGCTGATAGAAAGGAAGGAATCTAAATGAAGAAGGTATTGAGTTGTTTACTGGCAGTTATTCTGTCCGCTATAGGTCTGGCTGGATGCGGCGCAGGCGGGAATGCGGGAGGGGAAGATGTACAGCGGCTTTCACAAGTGGAAGTTTATTCAGCGGATGGAAATCTGCTGGGTACTGTTACGGATGAGGATACCTTACTCCGGTTTAGCGGCTTAGACTATACTGATATTTCGTCTGATACAGATGCGGAGATGGATATACTGGAGAGCAAAACCGAAAATCTTAAGGTATTATACACGATTATTTCTTACAAGGCACCAGTGGCAGCCTATAATGATGGAAACCCGGAAAAATTGATGGAACTGACGGTATATGAAGATTCAAATATCATTAAAGAACAGATTGCTCCGGAAACAATAAGAGGGGGATATGTAGCCGAGGAATTTTTGACATTTTATACTACTGTATCAGATGAAGATAAAAATTTTATTCTGTCATTGGCGGAGATTAAAAAATAATAAGCGCAAGCTGATAAGGGAAAGCCTATTTAATGAATGTGGATAAGCAAAGTAAAGACCGCCGCACTATGGCCATCATCCGCCATATGCGGCGGTCTGCTTTTTTCCCAGGCAGGCCGGGCGGCCTGATAAGGGAAATCACCTGGAAGGGGCTTATCGGACGAAAAGCAAAAAACTTTAGGGGTGTTTTTGATGTTTTTGTACTTCATTTATGCCTTTCGTTCCATTTCGTATGCCTTTCGTTCCCTGC
>CANDKY010000128.1 GCA_947385425.1 uncultured Lachnospiraceae bacterium
ATGAGATATGTGGTCTGCGGCGCTCCGGGAAGCTTAAGTTAATGACATTGGTTCTATTCCCGCCCCCAAAAGCATACATATAAAAAGCATTACAACCCGGCGAAAGGAATCCCCGCTTATGCCATATCAAAAACCTGCTGCCGCCCACCCTGTCAAAATTGCCATCCCGGGGCGGGCAAAAGATACTGCCAACTATGAAAATGCCCTGCGCTGCATGGGCGCAGGGTATCTGACGACTCTGGACACGGATTGCCTGGCGGCATATGACGGCCTACTGCTGCCGGGAGGCGGCGATATCACCCCTGCCTTTTTCGGCCAGAAAAACCATGGTTCCCGCTCTATCGATACGGAACTGGACATCATACAATTCCAGGCGCTGGAACTTTTCATCCGGCGGAAACGCCCCGTTTTAGGCATCTGTAAAGGCATGCAGATCATCAACGTACACTTTGGCGGCACCATCACCCAACATATCAGCGAAGCGGCCCGCCATGCATGGGAGCAGGGCGACAAATACCATCCTACCCGCATACAGCCAGGCTCCTTCCTGGACCGCCTGTACGGAACCAGCCTGCTTACCAACAGCGCCCACCACCAGGCTGTCGATGCCCTTGGAAGCGGCCTGCACGCCGTACAGCACGCCGATGATCGGATAATAGAAGGAATCGTCCACGATACTCTCCCTGTTTTCGGCGTCCAATGGCACCCGGAGCGTCTGTTCCCGGACTTCACTGCCCGGATGCCTGCCGGACCCGCTCCCGCCGACGGGAGGATCCTTTTCGGCTTCTTCCTGGCCTTATGTGCCGCCGGGGCATAAGCTCCCTGTTCCCATCCAAACCCAAAGCTTCCTCCCGCCGGGCAGCCCTCTCACTTCCTTCCCGATTTCCTTCCTCTACGCCCGCCTTTCCGCTCCCGCCCGGAAACCGGAGCCTCCTCTCCCTGCTTTGCCTGCTGCCGCCTCTTCTTCCCCTTCCTGCCCTCCGCCGCTTTCTCCTGCAGCTCCTCCTTCGCATGTTCCCTGGCAATCTCAAACAGGGAAGAAATAATCTTCCGTATAGCCGAAACCGTCTCTTCGTCCACATCCCTTGCCGCCGCAGCCACCGCCGTCATGCTTTTCTTCCAGTCCGCGGTGAAATCCATCAGCGTCACCGCCTCCGAAGCGGACACAACCTCATACAAAGTATCCACGAAAGAATGGATCTGCGCATCATCCAGGGACAGGATCCACTTATTCAGCGCCTCATCCATGAACTTCCGCCCCTTATACACCCCCTTTGCCCGGACAAACGCATCCTCCCTCACCAGCCAGGTATACGGGTTATGCTGCAGCAGGCCGAAAGACTTGCTTTCCACCACAATATACCCGTCCGCATGGGATTCCAGCAGCATCCCCACCAGCGAAGCATGGGGGATAATCTTCACCACCCGCCCCGCTATCTCATCATAATTCCCCATCCCGCGTATTTCCGGCCGGAACCCCGGCCCATCGTGGCTGTATATCCGGCTTATCCTGCCGCGGATTTCCTCCTTACAGTTCATAGACGCATAGACGGCAAAATTACCGCCCTTGGAATGCCCGCCCACATAAAACGGGCCGTCAAACCCTGCCGCCGCACCTTCCAGATACTTCACGCTGCGCAGCTGCCCCGGCACCGGCTCAGAGAAAGCAAGGTTAAAATCCTCCTTCCACCCCACAATCGTCTCATCCGTCCCCCGGTATGCAACATACGCCATCTGATCCTCCAGAAGGAATGTAATGGCTGAAAACTGCGTTTCCCTCTCCATTTCAACCAGATTCACATAATTTCCCATACGCAATGTCCGAAAACGGACGCTTCCCATCATCGCCTCAAACAATTCCGTATTCGGCTCCCGATACCGCTCATCCGAAAACAGCCGCCCCTTCTCCGGATGCGTATCCAGGTATTCCATCGTAACCCAGTCCCCCGATCCCTCCGGCACAAACCCGTCAAACTTAAGATATGCAAACTGGCTCAGAACAAGGCTGTCCACCTCATTCAGCGGCTTTTCCGTAAAAGTATAGTCGCCATACTCCCTCAAATAATCGATCATTGTCCCCATATACCACACCACCTAAACTATGGCTTCCACAAGCACTTTTTCCCCAAATGCCAGTTTTCTTACCCCAATCTTTTTCTTTTTATTAAAATTGTAACTGACCATATAACCTTTATTTAAATGATAATGGTCAAGGTATGCCAACAACTGTCCTTCTCCCCTCTCGTTATAGGCGTTACCTCTCCAGAGTTTAAGTTCTAATACAAATTGTTCGCCCCTATAATCCACAATCACATCCGTACGCTCCATATTCCTCGTCCGCGCCTCGATATAATAATTACCTGTACCATTAATAATTGGTTTCAGATAAAGCAGAAAATATCTGCGCCCCGCTTCCTCCAAAAATTTTTCTTCCGAATCCCCATACAAGTCATTGGCATCCCTGCTATATCATCCGCAGAAAAACTCATGTCTACAAGAAAATCTGCCGCTATGTTCCATGGGCTGTTTGTTTTATGTTCTTCCTCCGTACGGATCTTTCGCTTTATATTACGGACATCATACATTCCGGTAAGGATTACAGATTGAAATGTCGGTTTACTATCCCTTCCAATATAACAGCCGCGCAACTGCGCAAGGAAATCAAGAAATACCTGATCGTTGGTCGCACTGTCCGCCTCATCAATCATGAGCACAACCCCTTTTTCCGACACACTGCACCATTTGTTTATTACTCTGAACAGGGCTAATAATGTTAAGTTCCCGGTATTCCCCTCGGCAAACGCATCCAATTTCCTCTCTGTTTCTTCCGGCAGATTAACTACGCTGTCCATTAATTCACCGGCAAACGCCATTACAAATGCCTGTTCCGTTTCAAAGTTTGCATAACTCATCTTTTGGAAATCAAGGCTGGCCACCACATAATCTTCCTTTAAAACCTTTGCCAATTCTTTCAGCATCGTTGTCTTTCCATACTGTCTGGCACGGTTTATCGTAAAATATTGGCCGGCATCCACCATCTCCTTAACCTGTCCCAGCCGTTCTGACAGGTTAACCATATAATGTAACTCCGGTATACAATTTGCATTTACATTAAAAATCCTGCCCATAGAATGTTTATTTATCTCCCAATTTGTTATGTCGTTTATTATTTCTATCCGATATTAAGGATACTTCTTCATCAAGAACCATATCTTCAATAAAAATACCAACCTCAAAACCTTGCCTCCAGATGCCCGATATGTTTAATCAGCACCGACACCGTCCCGTCCTGCTCCGTAATAAACTCCACACTCTTCGGATCCTTATACTGCTCCATCGGAATCTTAATCTCTATCCCCGTATCCGTATACAAATGCTGCTTCTGGTACTTCCTCGTCGTCGCTTCACTCTGGGGGAGCACCTCCTCCTTCACCATATTATACTTTTCCATTTTGTCCTGGAAAGCCACTTTCAATTCCGGCTTTTCCTCAAAAATCTTCTCTGCAATTTCCTCCACCACGAAACCGCCGTTTTCCTCAAGCTCCTCCTGGATAATGCTCTTCGCCTTCATCTGCGCCTCATATTGGGAATACTCGTCATAAGCCTCCTTCTGCACCGCCTCCACCGCTTTCGTCACGATCGCCAGCTTCGATTTATGGGACATATGGCTCGAACATTTTAAAAACAGATAGGAAAAATAATCCACCTTCTCCCCGTTCACTTCATATTTCTTCTCCACCACCTGTACTGACAGGTCTTCCAGCCGGATAACCGCCGCCTCGCTCAGCCTCTGGGACTCCGAAGGCAGGATTGACTTATGCCGGATAATTTCATTCCGGTTCCCCCCGTCCCCGGCAGGCAAAGTACGGTGCGTATAAGACTCCTTATAATTCATCTTAAGCAAAGCCAGATACTCCTCGTCCCCGCTCTTAAAACGCACCACCACCAGATCCGCCGGAGGGATATCGATATTGCTGTTCATTATACTATACAGGAAACCCGCCATATCCTTACTGATTTCCACAAAGAAATCATCGGAATACTGCGCCAGCATCTTATAGACCTCGGACTCTTCCTTATAAAACTGGCAGTTTTTCCCGTCGTCCCCGGATGAAATCCTCGCAATATGCTCTTTCAAAAACTCCGCAAATTCCGACCCATACTCCAACTCCCCATCCGACAGCACAGGCATACCGATCGTAGAATCCAAAATATGTACAATTACCTTCTTTATCCGTATTTCTTCTTTTACCATAGCCGTAAACCTCCCGATGCACTAGTATAACCCACACTAGCCAACATGCCGCCGCGTTGTCGTCAATCGACATAGCCACCGCTACGCCTCATTCCTCCGCCTTACAGGCTGAAAATTTATCCTGCGCGAGAATGTACCGGTAATTCGTGTGGATAGTACTCCGTCCGACCCAAAATCGTACTTCCATTCTGCCTGATCCGCACCATTGCCGTGTTAAAATCTCCAGCCAATACACCACAACGCCGTCAAAATTTTGCCTTGCATGAGCACGGATCATACAAAGCAGAAGTATAATGGCTGGATAGAGTACTAAAATTTCCTCCACGTCCTGGGTGAAAACAATACCAGCACCGGCAGCAGCTCCAGCCGCCCCGCCAGCATGTCAAACATCAGCACTACCTTCGAAAACCCTGAAAACTGTGAATAATTCCCGGCCGGCCCTACCATATGGAAACCCGGCCCCACATTGTTGAAATTAGCCGCCACCGCCGAAATATTCGTCACGAAATCAAACTCATCCAGAGACACCAACAGCAGCGATACCAAAAACAACAGCACATAAATTGCCGTATACACCTGGACAGACCGCAGCGTCCCTTCCTCCACAATATGCCCCTCCATATGTATCTTCCGGATACTTCTCGGATGGCTGGCCTGGGAAACCTCGTTTTTCACACAGCGCCACAAAATCACAAGCCTGGAAACCTTAAAACCGCCTCCCGTACTCCCCGCGCACGCCCCCAACAGCGTCAGCAGGAACAAAACCGTCTTGGAAAACTCCGGCCATACATCATAATCCAGCGTCGCAAACCCCGTAGTTGTCATGACAGACGCCACCTGGAACAGCGCATGATGGAACGCCTGGAAAGCGCTCTCAAAAAAGCCCCGCACATTAAAAGCAATCAATGCCGCCGACAAAAAAACAATCCCAAGGTAATACCGCAGTTCCTCGCACCTTAACACATCCTTCGGCTTCCTTATCAAAAGCAGGTAGTAGAGCTGGAAATTAATACCGCACAGCAGCATAAAAACGATAAAAATCGTCTGCACCACCGTGGAATAACTCCCGATACTGGTATTCAAAAGCCCGAAACCGCCCGTCCCCACTGTGGAAAAGGTCAGCGTCAGGGCCTCATACAGCCCCATCCCGGCCGCGAGCAAAGCTATCACCTGCAGAAACGTAATCAGTATATAGATACCGTAGAGGATCATCGCCGTGCTTTTCACCCTCGGCACCAGCTTCCCCACACTGGGCCCGGGGCTCTCCGCCCGCATCAGATGCATGTTATAGCTGCCGGACAACGGCAGGATAGCCAGAATCAGCACCAGCACCCCCATCCCCCCGATCCAGTGGGTAAAACAGCGCCAGAACTGGATACTGTAAGACAGCCCCTCCACATCCGTCAAAATGGTAGAACCCGTCGTCGTCAGCCCCGACACCGTCTCATACACCGCGTCCAGATAAGTCGGGAACTCCCCGCTGATGTAAAAAGGGACTGCCCCCACCAGGCTTAAAAGAATCCAGCTCAAAGAAACAGCCACAAAACCTTCCTTTGCATAAAACACCTTGCTTGTAGGCTTAAAACGCCTCCCCGCCAGGCTGACAGCCAGGCACACAACAATCACAGCCGCAAAACTCCATGCCGCCTTTTCTGTGTAAATAATACCTACCAGGCAGGGCAGCGCCATAAACAGCGCGGCAAAATCCAATATTTTACACAATATATAACAAATAATCGAATAATTCATTTCCCTTACCCCTCTTGTACATACCGAAAACCGGATGCCATTCCCCAAAGCGCGTCCAAAAATCCATTTCCTCCGCTCTCCCAGTCCCAAACCATTGCCGCGTTCCCGGCCGCTACGCCAGAATATCTTTAATATCATGCAGCCCTGTCAAAGTCGTAACGATAACAACGGAATCACCGGCCCTTATCACACTCTGCCCTCTCGGGATAACGACATTCCCCTTGTGGCTGATACTGCTGATCAGCAGGTTCGGCTTAAGCTTAAGCTCCTGCAGTGGAATCCCCAGCACCGGAGAATCCTCCTTTACAAGAAACTCCAAAGCCTCTACCTTATCATTATTCATCCGGTAAAGCGTCTCTATATTGCTTCCGATGGAGTTTTGCATAGCGCGCACGTACTTTACTATGATTTCGGCAGTAATAAACTTCGGATAAATAATACTCCCCAAATCCAACTGCCCGATAATCTTATCGTAAGCAATCCTATGTACCTTGGTGATCAGTTTCGCCTTTGAAATACTCTTCACATAGAGGGAAAGCATAATATTCTCCTCGTCCAGGTTCGTCAGCGCCACAAACGCACCGGCCTGCGGAAGCCCCTCTTCCATCAGAAGGTTCCTGTCCGTGCCGTCCCCCAGAATAATCCTCGCCTGCGGCAGCAGCTCGCTCAATTCTTCACAGCGCGCCCTGTCCCTCTCCACAATCTTTACCTTAATGCCAAAGGTAAGAAGCTGGCAGGCCAGGTAATAAGCAATCTCCCCGCCTCCGACAATAAACGCGCTCTTAGCCCTGGTCGTCGCCACCCCAAGCTTTTTAAAAAACTGAATCGTATTCTTAGGCGAACCGATCACCGATATCTCATCTTTTGCCCGCAGCACGAAGTTACCGCCCGGGATAAACACCTCATCTTCCCGTTCCACCATACTGATAAGCACCTCGCACTTAAGCCTGGCCGAAATATCTTTTAACGATTGGTCGCACAGCGCGGATCCCTCTTCAATCCGGTAGCGCACCAGCTCCACACGCCCTTTTGAAAAAGTATCAATTTTAATAGCAGAAGGGAACTTCAGCACCCTTGCGATCTCCATAGCCGCCGCGTCCTCCGGGTTAATCACAAGAGACAGCCCCATTTCCTCCTTGATAAAATTAATCTCCCGGCTGTACACCGGATTCCTGACCCTGGCTATCGTGTGGCAGCCCCCTGCCTTCTTCGCGATCAGGCAGCACAGCAGATTCAGCTCATCCGAATCCGTCACGGCAATCAGCAAATCCGCGTTTTCAATACCGGCTTCCATCTGTATGGAATACGAGGCCCCATTCCCCGGCACGCCCATGATATCAAAATTATTGCTCACATCCTGCACCACATCGCTCTTCGAATCAATGACCGTTATATTATGGCCCTCTTTGCTCAACTGCTCGGCAAGCGTAGCCCCCACATTGCCGCAGCCAACAATGATTATCTGCATATCTTCCTCCATCCATTACCATAAAGAACTGTCCAAAAACAACCTGCCCTATTCCTTGTCTTTTTCCCCGCTATCAAGTTATAGCCCTTAAAACTTCCCCGGATAATCCGTCCCCGTTTCCGACTGCATCAGCCCCTTATACTTCTCCGGCTGCCTCTTCATTTTCAGCAAAGTATCAAATGCGCGCAGCACCATCTTCCCCCCGTTATTTGCCATATCATATTTCCCCCTGTCCATCTGCGCCTTAAAATGGTCTATCTGCCAGACCAGGATATCCACCGCCGTATACCCCTCCACCTTCATCTTACACAGGAAATTCCCGTTCTCCATATAATAAGCGAATTCCTCCGCCGCCTCCGGGTCGTCCCAAAGCCCCTCCGTCAGCGTCTCCAGGAACCCTTCTTCCTCTCCGGCCTGCGCGCCCAATGCCCGCACCCAGCCGTCCATCATTTCCCTGCTGTATCTGCCCATATTCCTGCCCCCAATCCAAGTCCTGCCGCACCCGTCCAACCATGCCGCTTTAACATAATATCTTACCAAAAAGAAACATATATTACAAGTCACTCTTATATATTAGAAATAAAGAAAGAACGAAAAAGTTACAAAAAATCAGGAAGGCAGAACCCTTGAAATTATTGAACTCACTCAACGACTTTTTATGGAACAGCCCGCTACTGTTCCTGCTCATGGGCACGCACCTTTTCTTCACCCTGAAACTGCACCTCCCGCAGCGGCACATCCTCAAAGCCCTGCGGCTCTCCGTCACGCCGGAAACCAAAAGCGGCAAACCCTCCCAAAACCTGTCGGCTTTCGGCGCCCTGGCGACCACCCTGGCCGCTACCCTGGGCACAGGCAACATTATCGGCGTTTCCACAGCCGTAGCCCTGGGAGGCCCGGGCGCCGTCTTCTGGTGCTGGCTCACCGGCATCCTCGGCATGGCCACTTCCTATGCGGAATGCTACCTCAGTGTCCTGTTCCGTGAAAAAAATAAAGAGGGCCTCTATGTCGGAGGCCCCATGTATGTCATAAAAAACGGCATGCACAATAAAACCCTGGCGAAATTCTATGCACTCTGCACGGTATGCGCCGCTTTCGGCGTAGGATGCACCACACAGGCCAATTCCCTGACCCAGACCACTTCCTCCACCTGGGGGCTTTCCCCACACCTCGTAGGAATGGCCGCCGCCATTGTCGTCGGCCTGGTCATCCTGGGCGGTATCCAATCCGTCGGCCGTCTGTGCATGAAACTTGTCCCCGCCCTAGGGCTGCTCTATATCGGAAGCTGTCTCCTTCTCCTCTTCCTGAACCGGGACGCGCTGCTGCCTGCCCTCGGGGCCATCACCGCCCATGCCCTCATGCCCCGTGCCGTCCTCGGCGGCATCGCAGGCTGCTCCTTAAAAGAGGCAGCACGCTACGGCATCGCACGCGGCCTCTTTACCAACGAAGCAGGCATCGGCACCTCCGCCATTGCCGCCGCTTCCTCCAACTGCGAAAACCCTTCCAGGCAGGCCTACGTCTCCATGACCGCTGTCTTCTGGGATACCGTGGTAATATGCTTCCTCTCAGGCCTGGTCATTGTCGCAAACATGCTGAAACATCCGCAGTCACTGGCAAACGTAAATGAAACCGGGCTTGCCGACGCCGCTTTCACCTTCTTGCCCTTCGGCGGCAATGCCTTCCTCTCCCTGGCGCTCACCGCCTTTGCCGTCACCACGCTGATCGGCTGGTCATACTTCGGGGAAAAAGCCTTTTGCTTCTTATGGGGAGAACATAACCTGGGCGTATACCGCCTGCTCTACATCGTAATGATTTACATAGGCGCCGTAATCCCATTGGACGTCGTATGGGAATGCACCGACTTCATCAACGCACTGATGATACTGCCAAATGTCATCGCACTGTTTTCCCTCCAAAGCCGGGTAAGGGAATGACCTTCTTCCCTACCCGGGCACATCCCCTATGGCAGCCTGTACTTCTCCTGAAACCGTTCCACTTTCTGCACAAATTCCTCCTCCCCTGACTTTTTCAGCCGCTCCAGATATTCATGGGTGCCAAACCCGTCCTCCGTTATCTCCAGCAGGCTCACGGCGATATTCGAACAATGATCGGCGACACGCTCATAACTCGTAGTGATATCCGCAAGGATAAATCCCGTCTCAATCATACATTCCCCCCTGCGCAGCCTCTCCACATGCCGCCTTTTAAGCTCCGTATGCAGATAATCAACCGTTTCCTCCAGCGGCTCTATCCCCTTTGCCAACTGCACATCCCCCTGCCGGAATACACACAGCGCAAGATCCATAACCTCCTTCACCGCCTCCGTAAACACAGTCAGCTCCTTAGATGCCTTGGGAGAAAAATCCAGCTTTTTTTCCTTCCTCCTCTGCGCCGCTTCTTTCACATTCAGCGCATGGTCTGAAATCCGCTCCAAATCACCGATATTATGGAGCAGGAAAGACAACGTGTGGCTGTCCCTTTCCGACAAATTCCCGCTGCCAAGCTTCACCAGATAAGTCCCCAGCTCATCCTCGTAATGATCCACTGTCTCTTCCAGCCGCACCACCTTCTGCGCCTCCTCTTCCTCATAGCGAAAAACCAGCCCCATCGCCGTAAACAAAGCTTCCCTGGCATAATCCGCCATATCCGAAGCCGCCGTCATACATTGTTCCAGCGCAAACCCCGGCGTAGAAAGGAACCGGGGATCCAAAATCGGAATCCTTCCCGCCCCGGTATCCGGCCGCACGGCTCCCTTCCCCTCTTCCTTAATCGTCAGGCAGGCCAGCTTCTCCAAAGCGCCGGAAAAAGGCAGCAGGATAACCGTTGCAAAAAGATTGAATACCGTATGCACAGCCGCAATACCGGCCGCATTCGCCGTTTCCCCCAGAAAAGCAAACGGTACCACCGTATGGAACCCGTAAAACACCGCCATAAAAATAACCGTACCGATCAGATTAAAATAAAGATGGACCAATGCCGCCCTCCGCGCATTCCTGCTTGCGCCGATACCGGACAGCATCGCCGTCACACAAGTCCCGATATTCTGCCCCATAATAATCGGTACCGCCGCCCCGTAAGGCACAGAACCGGTCGCGCACAATGCCTGCAGGATACCCACCGACGCGGAGGAAGACTGGATCACCGCCGTCAGCACCGTACCGGCGGCAAGCCCCAGCAGCGGATTGGAAAATGCCGTGAGAATCCCCGTAAATTCCGGCACATCCGCCAGGGGCGCCACCGCCCCCGACATCGTATCCATGCCAAACATCAGGACGGCGAAGCCAACCAGGATATCCCCGATATCCCTGCTCTTCTCCTTTTTGGAAAACATCAGGAAACCCACGCCAATCACGGCAAGTACCGGTGAAAAAGAAGCGGGTTTTAACAGCCTGACAAAAAAATTGCTGCTTTCTATCCCCGACAGGCTTAAGATCCACGAAGTCACCGTAGTGCCCACATTCGCGCCCATAATAATGCCCACGGCCTGCCCCAGCTTCATAATCCCCGAATTGACAAAACCAACCACCATCACCGTCGTCGCGGACGAAGACTGGATCACCGCCGTCACCCCCGCGCCAAGCAGCACCGCTTTCCATTTATTGGCCGTCAGCTTCTCCAACACCCGCTCCAGCCTGCCCCCGGACGCTTTGGACAGCCCTCCCCCCATAACCTCCATCCCGTATAAAAATAAAGCCAGCCCTCCAACCATGTTAAGTATCCCGAAAACATCCATTTCTATCCCTGTGCCCCTTTCCCTGCTTACATATTTACCGGGTTTCCGTAAACCTCATTTACTTGAAACGCATTTACATAAAACGCGTTTGCATGGACTGCGTTTGCATAAAACACATTTGCATGGACTGCGTTTGCACAAAACACATTTACATCATAGTATTCCATATTTTTCATCTTACCATACCCATGTAAAATCAAAGACATATTAATGTAAAATTCGTGTAAAATCTGCAGTTCCTCCAAAAACAATGGGTGTAGATAATTTTTGTTGGCAAAATACGTTTTAAGCACTATATCTTTTGATATTCTGCACGCCACTAAGTTTTTTATCTACACCCAAAATAATTTCACAGTTGATAATTCCCGGAATAACCGCTATTATAAAATATAACTGAAAACCCATTTTCAAGCCCAACCAGTTTTTACAATAAGCGGAGGTAAAAAAATGATTTATACCGTAACCTTTAATCCTTCCCTGGATTATATCGTATCCATGAATAATTTTAAAATGGGGATGACCAACCGCACCTCCGCGGAACAAATGCTCCCGGGCGGAAAAGGAATCAATGTGTCCATCGTTTTACATAATCTGGGAATCCCAAATACGGCCCTGGGATTTACCGCCGGCTTCACCGGGAAAGAGATCGAACGAAAAATCGAAGAAATAGGGCTCTCTGCCGATTTTATTCGCATAGAAAATGGATTTTCACGGATCAATGTAAAGCTAAAAGATTATGACGGTACGGAAATCAACGGCATGGGGCCTGAAATCAGCCGTGATGCCATGGGACAGCTTTTCAGGAAGCTGGATCGCCTGAAAAAAGGGGATGCGCTGATTCTGGCCGGCAGCATTCCGAACTCCCTGCCGGACACCATTTACAGGGATATTATGGACAGGCTTAAGAACCGGGGCGTCCTTTTTGTTGTGGACGCTGCCGGAAAACTTCTCTTAAACGTATTGAAATACCGGCCTTTTCTGATCAAGCCCAATATCCATGAACTGGAAGAAATCTTTCATGTATCCATATCCGGCAGAGAAGAAACCGTTCCCTATGCCAAAAAACTTCAGGAACTGGGAGCAGTAAACGTACTGGTATCCCTGGCCGGCCAGGGAGCCGTCCTGGCAGACGGACAACATAATGTCCATTCCCTCCCGGCGCCGAAAGGGACACTGATCAATGCCGTAGGGGCCGGGGATTCCATGGTCGCCGGTTTCATGGCCGGATGGACGGAAAAAAAAGACTACGGATACGCATTCCGCATGGGACTTTCCGCCGGGAGCGCCAGCGCTTTTTCGGAACTTCTGGCCGCAAAAGAAGAGACGGAACGGATTTTCGCATCCCTGGAATGTGTCTGAATGAAGCCCTGAACCCACCCTTTGCGCGCATTCCAAACGGTTCTATGCCACGCTCTGGTACTCCATCCGGCCATACAAAAAACCGCTGCAAAATATTGTATTTCACAGCAGTTCCATTCCCACATTACATTTTTGCCTTTTCCGCCAGGCACACATAAAAAGCAGTACGCTGTGCCTGCGGGATTTCAAGCAGATCCATTGCTTTCCCCGCCGTCCATCCCATTCTGT
>CANDKY010000129.1 GCA_947385425.1 uncultured Lachnospiraceae bacterium
AGCCTGTGTCTGTGCGGCAGATTGAGGTGAGCCGGAAGCCTGTGTCTGTGCGGCAGATTGAGGTGAGCCGGAAGCCTGTGTCTGTGCGGCAGTCTGAGGTGGGCCGGCGGCCGGTTTCTGCCCGGGTATCTGCTGCCTGCCCTGCGCCTGCGCCGGGTTAACAGCCTGCGCGGAGCTGCTGCCGGCCTGGAGTGCATGCACCATATTGTTTACTGTCTGCTGCTGTTTAATTGGAATCGGAACAGGCGGTGCCAATGGATTAAGGCTGGAAAAATAGATTATGATTTTTTCCTCCATTGCACTGAGAGTCATTGGTTTCTCCAAAACCAGGTCAGCAACATCGGGAGCCGTCCGGGTATAGGTGTTGCATTCCGCTCTTGTACCGATAACAAAAAAGGAAGTTTTGCCTGCTTCGGGAGTCTGTTTCAGGGCAGCCATCCTGCGGAAACTTTCAGGGGCTTCATGATTGAGGCAGTAAAGAAAGCCGTCAGGCTGAAAATATCTCATGTGGCATATAATATCTTCATATCGCGCGGATGTGCTCTGATATTCAAAATATTCGCTGGATTTTGTAAAAAGATCATCAATGAGAGTTTTGTTATTTCCGATCAATAAAATTTTATATTTCATGTGCACCTCCTTGTGAATCATTTCTTTTATCAGGTATTAGAGCTGTTTTCAAGCATGCTAAAATTCTATATAAATATTATACTTGATAATTGAAGTTTCTGCATCAACTTTTTTTTCCGATTGTGGCAATGGGGCCGGTCAGTATCGGAACGCAAATGCCCGGATATCTGCCGGAAGGAAAAGTTTCAGGATGAATTGATATTATAATCCGACTATGTTAGAATTAAATAGGAATGGGACAATCCAAATATAAGGGATAAGGAGAAAGCTATGGCGTATGTGAGTTTAAAAAGGATTATAGAAAAGATGAAGCTGGAAAATCTGACACCGGAACTGGATATCTCGAAGGTGAAGATTACCCAGCCGGATATTAACCGTCCGGCGCTGCAGATGGCGGGTTATTTTGAGCATTTTGATACAACGCGCCTTCAGGTGATCGGATTTGTGGAATATACGTATATGGAGGGGCTGCCGGAAGAGAGGAAGAAAGAAATTTATTCAAGACTGTTGTCCCGTGAAATTCCGGCTTTTGTTTTCTGCCGCGAGCTGAAGCCGGATCCTTTATTCCTGCAGACTGCAGTGGAAAATAAAATCCCTTTGCTGATGACCAAAAAGTCAACTTCGGCTTTTATGGCCGAAATTATCCGTTGGCTGAATGTGAAACTGGCTCCGTGTATTTCCGTCCATGGCGTTCTGGTGGATGTTTACGGGGAAGGGGTGCTGATAACAGGGGAGAGCGGTATCGGGAAATCCGAGGCGGCTTTGGAATTGATTAAAAGAGGGCACAGGCTGGTGACGGATGATGTGGTGGAGATCCGTAAGGTCAGTGACGAGACGTTAATCGGTACGGCGCCGGATATCACAAAGCATTTTATTGAACTGCGGGGTATCGGCATCGTGGACGTGAAAACACTGTTCGGTGTGTCCAGTGTGAGGGATACACAGAACATAGACTTGGTGATCCGTCTGGAAGAGTGGGATAAGGATAAGGAATATGACCGGCTGGGACTGGAAGAGGAATATACGGAATATCTGGGAAATAAAGTGGTGTGCCATAACATTCCAATCCGCCCGGGGCGTAATCTGGCCATTATCTGCGAGTCGGCCGCAGTGAACCATCGTCAGAAGAAGATGGGATATAATGCGGCGCAGGAATTGTATACCCGTGTGCAGAAGTCTTTGGCAAAGCGCAGGGAAGAAGAGGAAGAAAACGGCTGATATAAATAAAGATAAAATGATATAAAATTTTATAAAAAATAAAAAATTCAAAAAGGAAAGGCAGGAGTGCGAGATGGGTAAGTATGTATTTGGTGTGGATGTCGGAGGGACAACGGTTAAACTGGGATTTTTCGATGCGGCAGGGGAGCTTTTGGATAAGTGGGAGATACCTACCAGGACCGAGAATAACGGGGAAAAAATCCTTCCGGATATAGCGGCAAGCATCAAGGAGAAGATGGAAGAGAAAGCAGTAGATAAGGATGCGGTAATAGGGGTAGGCGTAGGCGCGCCCGGACCGATTGACGCGGCAGGCACGGTATACGGCGCCGTAAACCTGGGGTGGGGCACATTCAGTATCAGTGATACACTCAGCGGTTTGCTGGGAATGACAGTAAAAGCAGGGAATGATGCAAATGTGGCGGCGCTCGGAGAAATGTGGAAAGGCGGCGGCCAGGGGTGTAAGGACATGGTAGCCGTTACCCTTGGGACCGGTGTGGGCGGCGGTATTATTGTAAATGGCGGTATGCTGACGGGCGCCCGCGGAGGCGGCGGTGAAATCGGCCATATCCATATGGAGGATACAGAGACGGAGGCTTGCGGATGCGGGAACAAGGGCTGCCTCGAAGAGTATGCATCCGCTACGGGGGTAGTAAGGCTGGCAAAGAGGGCATTGCAGGCCACGGAAGAAGCGAGTGTATTGCGGGAGAAGCCTGTGGAGAAAATCTCCGCGAAGACTGTATTCGATGCCGTGAAAGCGGGGGATGCGCTGGCGATTAAGATTGCGGAGCAGTTCGGTGAATATCTTGGGAAAGGATTGGCTATGATTGCGTCTGTGACCAATCCGGAAATGTTCGTGATCGGAGGGGGTGTCTCTAAAGCAGGGGAGGTCCTGTTCGAATATATCAGGCCGCAGTTTGAGAAGTACGTATTCAGAGGATGCAAAGATGTGAAATTTGCCCTTGCTACATTGGGGAATGATGCCGGGATCTACGGCGCTGCCAAATTAGTGTTAAGTTGAGAAAGCAGAATAAGTTGCTATCTTATAACATATTATAATAAAAAACAGGCAGGGAGCGAAAGTGAATGCATCTATTTATGATTATATAAAGGAAATAGTGCCGCAGGAGGATATTTTACTTCATGAGCCGATGAGCAGGCATACGACTTTCCGGGTGGGCGGAGAGGCAAGATGCCTGGTTAGGATAAGGGACAAAGGGCAGTTGCTGAAACTGGTGCCTTATTTGCAGATTATCGGGCAGGATTATTTTATCCTTGGGAATGGCAGTAACCTTTTGGTTGGGGATAAAGGGTATTCCGGATTTGTGGTAAAGTTGGACAGCAGTATGGGAGAAGCCCGTGTTGCCGGCAATTATATGACTGTCCCGGCAGGGATGCTGCTGGCGAGGGCAGCAGGCACAGCGAGGGATCACGGCCTGTCCGGATTGGAATTTGCGTCCGGGATTCCCGGGACCGTAGGCGGCGGCATTGTGATGAATGCCGGGGCGTATGGGGGAGAGATGAAACAGGTGGTAGAGTCTGTGGAAGTTATGGACAGGAAAGGGGAAATCCTCCTGTTGGACAACGATACTATGGAATTTGGCTACCGGACCAGCGTAATCAAAGGACGGCCGTTTATTGTGTTGGAAGCAGTGTTAAAATTGCAGCCGGACAATAGGGAAGAGATTTCGGCCAGGATGGAAGAACTGGCAACGAGGCGGCAGGCTAAGCAGCCGCTGGAATATTTCAGTGCCGGGAGTACCTTTAAACGGCCGGAAGGTTATTATGCCGGAAAACTGATTATGGATGCAGGACTTAAGGGATTCCGGATAGGAGGCGCGCAGGTGGCGGAGAAACATTGCGGTTTTGTGGTAAACACAGGGGATGCCACCGCGGCGGACATAAAGGCGGTAATAGAAGAAGTCCAGCTTCGCGTTAAGGAGAAATTTCATGTGAGGCTGGAACCAGAAGTTATATTTTTAGGTGATTTTCAGTAAAAGGGGACAGGATCGGCATATGGTTTCCGGACATGCTTTAGAGTGTGCCTTAAAATTTATTCCCGCAATTTTAAGACACGCTTTAGTGCTCCATCCGGGAACCATATTCCTGCATATAGGTGTTTTATATATGATACGGAAGGATGAGGGGGACAAATGAGATTTGTGGTTGTAACGGGAATGAGCGGCGGCGGAAAACGGACAGCGCTTAAGATGTTGGAAGATGCAGGTTTTTACTGTGTGGACAATCTGCCGGTGCCGCTGCTGGAAAAATTTGTTGAATTGATCGCAATGCCGAATTCGGAAATAAATAAGGTGGCGCTTGGGCTGGATGTCCGTTCGGACCAGCTCTTTGAAGAGGCGCGCAAAGCCTTGGAGAATTTGAAAAAAAGCGGATACCTGTTTGAAATTTTATTTATGGATGCTTCAAACCAGGTACTATTAAAGAGATATAAGGAAACAAGGAGAAAGCATCCCCTGTCCATAGGAGGCAGGGTGGAGGATGGAATAAACCGGGAGAAGGAAATTTTGAAAACAATTAAGGAGGAGTCGGATTATGTTATCGACACTTCCAACCTGCTTACCAGAGAATTAAAGGAAGAAATTGATAGAATTTTTGTTATGAATGAAGAGTATAATAGTCTCATGGTGACGATTCTTTCCTTTGGCTTCAAGAATGGAATCCCGGCGGATGCGGATTTGGTGTTTGATGTGCGTTTCCTGCCCAATCCGTATTATATTGAGGAACTGAAGCATATGACTGGAAACGATCAGGCGGTGCAGGATTATGTTATGGGATTCCCTGAAGCCGGGGAATTTCTGGCCAAATTAGAAGATATGATACGTTTCCTGATACCGAACTACGTGAAGGAAGGGAAGTACCAGCTTGTAATTGGGATCGGGTGTACCGGAGGCAAGCACAGGAGTGTTACTCTTGCAAATGAGTTGTACAAGCGTCTGCGCGATCAGGGGAATTACGGCCTGAAGATATATCACAGGGATGAAAAACAGGGAGTATAGATTTATGCCTGTGAAAGACAGGAGGTGTTGCCATGTCTTTTTCAAGCGAAGTGAAGGAAGAGCTTGCCAGGCAGGTCAGCGCTTCCAGGCACTGCCAGTTAGCGGAACTGGCGGCGATAATCTGTTTTCTGGGCAGGCTGGAGGCAGAAGGCAGCGAAGATGTCCGGCTATGCCTGCAGACAGAAAATGAAACTGTTATCAGAAAATGCTTTACATTATTGGAAAAAACATTTAATATAAATACTGGTATTTCAAAAACCTCTGCAGGTGAGGGTAAGGGACATACATATATCACACTTGTAAGAGGAAGGGACGGGGTTGGCAAGATACTACAGGCAGTAAAGATGAACAACGGATATGGTATGGATCAGGCGGCCAGGAAAGGGCCGAACCCTCTTATTATAAAGAATGCCTGTTGTAAGAGGGCGTTTTTGAGGGGAGCATTTTTATGCATTGGCTCTATGAGTGACCCTGAAAAGAGTTACCATATGGAATTTGTATGTACTTACGAAGAGGGGGCTGCACAGCTAAAGGAACTCATACAAGGATTCGAAGTGGAAGCCAAGATTGTCAGCAGGAAAAAGTATTATGTGGTTTACCTGAAAGAAGGGACTGGGATCGTTGATTTGCTGAATATTATGGAAGCGCACATATCTCTGATGGATTTCGAGAATTACAGGATTGTGAAGGAAGTGCGCAATTCCGTCAATCGGAAAGTAAACTGTGAGACGGCGAATATTACTAAGACGGTTAACGCATCATCCAGACAAATCGAGGATATCCTCCTGATAAAGGAACATTATGGATTTCAGAATCTACCGGACAGCTTGAGGGAAACAGCAGAATTGAGATTAGAATATCCGGATGCAACGCTAAAGGAGTTGGGACAAATCCTGACACCTTCGATGGGTAAGTCGGGAGTGAACCATAGGCTGAGGAAGTTGAGTGAAATTGCTGATAGGCTTAGGGATTAAAGGAGGAACATTATGGTTGAAAAAGTTATGCAGATTCAATTGCCATCCGGTTTAGAAGCAAGGCCGGTAGCAGTTCTGGTGCAGGTAGCAAGCAGGCACGATTGCAAAGTGTATATCGAGGCGGAGGGGAAAAAAGTAAATGCCAAGAGTATCATGGGTATGATGAGCCTTGGCCTTGACAGCGGGGAAAAGGTAACTGTTATTGCTGACGGTGCGGATGAGCAGCAGGCAGTTGAAGATATTGAAGCGTATCTGTTAAAAGGGAAGGTAAGCTAAAGTTTAAACGGCGAAAGGAACGGGGCATCAGAAAGGTGCTCCTGTTTTATGCACACGGGCACCCAAAGGAAAATGTCAGCAAGAGCTGACGGGTGCCCGGCGCGCGAGTAGGGGGAAAAGCCTCTCCTACTCGATTGCACAGGGGTGCGTAAGGGGCACCCCGCGCGGCGAGTAGGGGGGAAGTAGTCCCCTGCTCGTTTGCATACGGGCAGGAAATTTTTACCTGCCCGATTCAGGGTAAACGGAGGCAGAGTATGGAAGCAAAAAAAGTATTGTTTGTATACAATCCGCGTGCAGGAAAAGCGAAAATACACAATAAGCTGTGTGATATCATAGATATTTTTGCCAAGGCAGGTTATGAAATAACAGTATATCCTACCCAGCAGGAAGGCGATGCAGTACGGGCAGTCAGAGAGAAGGAGCCGCGGTACGACCTTTTAGTGTGCAGCGGGGGCGACGGTACTTTGGATGAGGCGGTAAACGGCATGATCAAATGCCCGAAGCAGATTCCTATTGGGTACATTCCGGCAGGAAGTACGAACGATTTTGCCATGAGCCTGGGCCTTCCCAAAGATATGTGCAGGGCTGCGGAGACAATAGTAGCAGGACGGGAGTATCCCTGCGATATCGGGACTTTTAACGAAGAATGCTTTGTATATATTGCGGCTTTTGGATTATTTACCGATGTTTCCTATGAAACCAGCCAGGAGATAAAAAATGTGCTGGGCCATATGGCTTATTTATTAGAGGGCGTGAAAAGGATCTCATCCATTAAGTCATATAAATTGAAAGTATGTTACAGGGAATCCAGCAAGAAGGCGGAAGGGGGAATAGAGGAAGGGGAGGATAAGGAGACGGCTTCGGCAGACGATTCCGGGCTCCCGGCGGGTATTGCCGGGGAAGAGGGCATGATAGAAGATGAGTTCATATTCGGTATGGTGACAAATTCTTTATCGGTAGGCGGTTTCAAACGGATTACCGGCAAGTATGTGGAGCTCGATGACGGGGAGTTTGAAGTAACGCTGATCAGGAAACCGTCAAATCCGTTGGAAATCAATATGATAATTGCGGCGCTCATCAACCGGAATATTAATACGGATTATATGTACTGCTTCAGGACACGGGAAATTACGTTTGAAGCGGAAGAAGAAATTCCATGGACGACAGACGGCGAGTTCGGCGGGAACCACAGGACGGTCCATATCGGAAATATGAAGCAGGCGGTAAAGATCATAGTTCCCGATACAGGGCAGCAACGGCAGCCATAGGATTTCTGTGTATAATTTTAAGAAACTATTTCTTTTTTGGAAGGAATAGGGTATAATTAACTTTATGAAATGTATTACTAATTGAGATGGAGGTAGATAAAATGTTAGTATCAGCAACAGAAATGCTTCAAAAAGCAAAAGCCGGCCATTATGCGGTTGGGCAGTTCAACATTAATAACCTGGAGTGGACAAAAGCTATCCTTTTGACAGCGCAGGAAAATAATTCCCCTGTTATCCTTGGCGTATCTGAGGGCGCAGGTAAGTACATGGGCGGTTATGATGTGGTAGTTGGTATGGTGAACGGCCTGATTAAAGATCAGAACATTACTGTTCCGGTAGCTCTTCATTTGGATCACGGCAGCTATGAACACTGCTATAAATGTATCGAAGCAGGGTTCTCATCCGTAATGTTTGACGGTTCCCATTATCCGATTGATGAAAACGTAGCAAAGACAAAAGAATTAGTTGCAGCGGCTCATGACAAGGGAATCTCCCTGGAAGCAGAAGTTGGTTCTATCGGCGGGGAAGAGGACGGCGTAGTTGGTATGGGTGAATGTGCGGATCCCAACGAATGTAAAGCAATTGCTGACCTTGGTATCGACTTCCTGGCAGCAGGTATTGGTAATATCCACGGAAAATATCCTGAGAATTGGAAGGGATTATCCTTTGAGACATTGGATGCTATCCAGAAACTGACAGGCGATATGCCTCTGGTACTTCACGGCGGTACAGGCATTCCGGCAGATATGATTAAGAAAGCTATCTCCCTGGGTGTTGCAAAAATCAATGTAAACACAGAGTGCCAGTTATCCTTTGCGGCAGCAACACGCAAATACATTGAAGAAGGGAAAGATCAGGCAGGGAAAGGGTTTGATCCCCGTAAGCTGCTTGCACCCGGTTTTGAAGCAATCAAAGCGACAGTGAAAGAGAAAATGGAATTATTTGGTTCTGTTGACAAGGCTTGAGAAAAGCAGTTGTCCGGCGGAGGATTGGAAAGGCTGCCCAGGTAGGACAGCCTTTTTAATGCACACGGCAAAGGTTTTCCCCTGCCCGGCTGGCACAGGCATGTGCAGAGGAAAACTGCCGCAAAGGGCGGTGCGGGAGCGTATTCTTTGCCTGATTGTGGGAGGTGGTATAAAGATGAATATTTTTAAAGAAATGGCTTTGTCTGTTTACAGTTTTAAAAGCTACAAGGAATTTCTTAACAATAAAAAATTAAAGGTATTTGGTTTCGGCGTTGTGGTAATGCTGATTTATTGGATTATAACGGTTGGGGTGCCGTTTGGCAGATATGGGCTGATAGGTTCCGGGCTTTCGCAGAAGATGGAGGAATGGATACCGGAATTTGAACTGGAAGACGGATATTTATGGGTCGATAAGACGGTTGAGTATGAAGCGGCCGGTATGTATGTAAATATTGATACGGATCCGGAATCCTATTTTTATGATGCCAGTGAAATGAGGGATTTTTTAAACGGGTATTCCCAGGTGATCCTGATGGATGCCGAAAAGATAATTATAAAAAATAACGGGCAGATCCAGCAGTATTATTTTACGGATTTCGGCAACGATGCCAGACTGTCGAAAGCCGATATCATAGCCCTGGCGCCGACTATAACAGTCTGGATTGTGATAGGCTTAGTAATTACCTATCTGTGGATGACCGCATTGTTTTTCTTTGGTGTCCTTTTTGTGGCATTGCTTGGGATGATTGTGGCATCCTGTATGAAATGCCAGCTTTCTTTCGGGCAATTGTACCTGTTGGGCGTGTACAGCAGGGTCCTTCCGCTGCTGATCAAGGCGGCAGTTTCCTTGCTTCCTGTCTATATACCGTTCTTCTGGGTAATAAACTTTGGGCTTTCCGTGTTAATCCTGGTGTTTGCAGTACAGGGGATAAAGCAGGACATGGTGAAGGTAATCCCTTCAGGGATGGGCGGAAGCAGTTATGGAAGCAATTATGGGAACAGTTATGGAAACTCCGTGAACCAGCCGGGTTTCGGGAATCCGGGGAATGGCGGCGGTAATTTTACCGGGAATTACGGCGGTAATGAATATAATGGCGGCAATTATAATAATGACAATTATAATACCAGCAATTATAATAACAGTAATTATAACGGCGGCAGTGAAAAGGAAAAGAAGTAAAGAAAGAGCGCTCCCTTTCCGGGATAAGTTTTCCGGAAAGGGAGCGTTTTTTATGCACACGGGCACCCAAAGGAAAAATGTCAGCAAGAGCTGACGGGTGCCCAGCGCGCGGGTAGGGGAAGATGGATCTTCCCTACTCGATTGAAAAAGTTATGGAAATCAGAGTTCTTCGCCGTTGATGGTTTCCTTCCCGGCTTTTACTTTTGCTATATATTCCCTGGTCATTGTAATTACCTGGCCGGAGAGAAGAGTAACGGCAATTAAGTTGGGCAGAGCCATGAAACCGTTGAAGGTATCGGAGATATCCACGACAAGGCTCAGCGAAGCATTGCAGCCGAGGAAAATAATCAATATGAATATCAGTTTATATACCGGGACGGCTTTCAAACCAAAAAGATATTCAACCCCTCGTTCGCCGTAATATGACCAGCCCAGGATGGTGGAAAAAGCAAAGAGCATAACGGCGATGGATATAAAGCCGCCACCGACCGGGCCGAATACGGATTCAAATGCCGAACTGGTCAGGGCAACCCCGCTTTTCAAGTGTCCGGGCAGGTCAGCGCCGACATACTGCGCATATTCTGTATAATCATAAACGCCTGAGGTTAATATCGTGAGGGCGGTCAGAGTACAGACAACCAGTGTATCGGCAAATACTTCGAAAATCCCCCACATACCCTGAACGACAGGTTCCTTTACATTAGACGCGGAATGTACCATGACAGAGGAACCCAGCCCGGCTTCATTGGAGAATACACCGCGGGAAATACCCCGTCTCATGGCTACCATAACGGTAAACCCAGCCATGCCCCCGCCTATGGAGGAGAAGCGGAATGCGTTCCCGAAAATAGAACCGAAAGCTTCCGGTATCGCCGAAGCGTTTGCAAAAATAACAATAAAGGCGCCGATAATATAAGTAACTGCCATAAAGGGGACCAGTTTTTCCGTGACGGAGGCAATCCTCTTGATACCGCCCACAATAACAAGCCCGGCCAATAACATGACGAGGAGTGCCGTTACCCATTTGGGAACGGAGAAAGAGTTATACAGCCCGTTGGCGATTTCGTTTCCCTGTGACATATTCCCGATGCCGAAAGAAGCCAGTACGCAGAATATGGAAAAAATGACAGCCAGCCATTTCCATCCCAGCCCCTTTTCTATGTAAATCATAGCGCCTCCTACCCAATCTCCTTTTTCGTTTTTATAACGGTATTTGATGCCTAATGTATTTTCGGCATAGTTTGTCATCATACCGAGGAAAGCGGAGAGCCACATCCAGAAAATGGCGCCCGGGCCGCCCAAAGCCAGTGCGACGGCAACGCCCGATATATTGCCTACGCCGATTGTGGCGGCCAGTGCCGTACAGAGCGACTGGAATTGGGAGATTGCGTGCTTATCGGTGGTTTTTCTGACATGCGCTGCATCTTTTCGGAATAGTTGGAGAAATGTTATGTCAATCCAATAGCGGAAATGGGAAATTTGAAAGACTTTTGTACGCAAAGTGAACATCAGCCCGACTGCAAGGAAAATAACGAGCATGACAGGCCCCCATATAAAATTGTTCAGGATGCCGTTAATGTTAGTTACAGCAGAAATAAAATTATCCATAATTTTCCATGGCATCCCGCCCTATGCCACGATACACCTCCTTCATAAGTTGTTTCCGATATGTTCCGCGCGGTACGCAGACGAGTCTGTACTCATGAATAATCGGGCGGGAAACAAATTGATTCATGGGCAGAACATAAAAAAAGAGCGCTGGTCTATTACGCTCTTGTAATTTCTTTATTCTAACTTACCGGGAAAAGCGTGTCAATATTTTTTTGGATGATTTTAATTTTCTGATTTCAGTTTTTCCGTTTTTTGTTTTCGTCAATAATCTGCTGCAGCTTTTCCAGCTCTTCTTGCCTGGAGCCTTCATCCAGTCCCTCAAGATAAGCTTTTGCCAAGGTGGATACCGTGATTTCCGGGCTTAATATGTCCTTGAAATCATTTACCATTTTATCCATCTCATATTCCCGCAGGTTAATTGCAGGCTGGTAACATCTGCCGAATACTGTGCCGCTTTTGGCACGTCCGGCAACTTCCAGCAGATTTTTTTCATACATGGATCGGATGGCAGCGCGCACAGTGCTTATGTTCAGGCCCCTGTCCGCAATTTCGGATACCAGCAGCGGCCTTCCGGCTTTCCATAAAATATACAGCAACTTGGTTTCGTAAGCAGATAACTGATACTTTCTTCCCATTTTGTCCCTCTCCCTTTTGTGTAATTTGATATACTGTGACTGTCTTTCCATGATAAGAAGCTATCACAAATTGTGCCATGCGGCAATACTGTTTTTGACAGACAGTACAAGTAATGCTTGTATATGCATAATAGTATCACTTTGTTAAATAAATTTCCACTTTTACTTAAAATAAAAGTGAAAGGTGGTCTGAAAATGAAAGAACGGAAAGAAATCAATGTCCAGATGGGCGGGCGTGTCAGGCTTGCACGCCAAACGGCAGGGTTTACGCAGGAGAAACTTGCGGAGATGGTCGATGTGTCGGTACAGTTTATTTCGGATTTTGAACGGGGGGTTGTAGGTATTTCCATTCCGAGGCTGGTCGGAATATGCAAAGCGCTTTGTGTTTCCAGCGACTACATACTCACCGGTAAGACGGAAAGCAACGATACTTCGGCCGTAATGGACCGTTTATCGCATTTATCGGCGGAGCAGTACAAAATTGTAGAAAGCGGCATCAATGTCATTTTAGAGGCATTTGCAACCCCGGCCGGAAAATAAGGCACAAAAGCGGCATGAAATTACATCTCCGCTCAATTTCATGCCGCAGAAACCAGCGTGCATTCATATTTCATTCATATATATTTTAAAAAAATTTTAATCTGAAATCATTGTTTAGACATTTCTTTCCTCTATACTAAATATATCAGTTAAAGAAAACAAGAGCCAATAACAGTTAATTGATTTTATATAACTTTTTCATAATAAATGCCAGGGAAAGGAAACTTTTCCTGGCATCCTCCCTTTTTCAGGGAAAACGGGCGTTCATATTTCATTTACATTAATTTAAAAAAACTTAAATTCCATATCATTGTTTAGACATTTCTTCCGCATATACTAAATATATCGAAAGGAAGTAAACAGAGGCCAGCAACAGTTAATTGATTTTATATAACTTTTTCATAAAAATGGTTGATTATCTCAAAAAAGCCTTGATTTACGGGCATACAAGCAGGATT
>CANDKY010000130.1 GCA_947385425.1 uncultured Lachnospiraceae bacterium
AGGTGCGGAAAGGACGGAAATGCTGGAGGAAGGTGAGTCTGGAGGACAGCGGGAATGCGTGGGAAAGCCGGAAGTGCTGGAGGAAGGTGCGGCTGAGGGGCTGTCAGGGGAGCCTGCTGCGGTGCAGCCGGCGGAACCGCTGACAAAGAGAATAGTTATGCCGCTGCTTGGATGGTATGACAGGGGCCGGCGGATTCTTCCCTGGAGGGAGAATCCGCAGCCTTATTATGTGTGGCTGTCGGAGATTATGCTCCAGCAGACAAGGGTGGAAGCCGTGAAGCCGTATTTTGACCGTTTTATCCAGAATGTTCCGGATATCGTTTCTCTGGCCGGGCTGGAGGAAGAGAAGCTGGTGAAGCTGTGGGAAGGGCTGGGATATTATAACCGTGTCCGCAATCTGCAGAAGGCGGCGAAAATTATTGTGGAAGAGTATGGGGGCAGGATGCCGTCGGAATATGTACGGCTTATTGAGCTGCCGGGAATTGGAAGTTATACGGCGGGGGCCATAGCCTCCATTGCGTACGGGCAGGCAGTTCCGGCGGTGGATGGCAATGTGCTCCGCGTCCTGGCCAGGCTGCGCATGGATGATGCGGATATTTTGTCGCAGAGGACAAAGGCACGGGTAGAGAAGGAGCTTGCGGCGGTGATGCCCGCGGAAAGGGCAGGGGATTTTAACCAGGCTTTGATGGAACTGGGGGCAGTCGTATGCCTGCCCAATGGGGAACCAAAGTGTGATGCATGTCCGTGGGGGGATTTCTGTAGGGCATATCTGGCAGGGCGGCAGCAGGAGTTTCCGAAGAAGAAACCGAAGAGATCGCGGACTGTGGAAGAGAAAACGGTGCTGGTTATAAGGGATGGGGAAAAGGCAGCATTTTACAAACGGCCGGCGAAAGGGCTGCTGGCAGGAATGTATGGTTTTCCGATGCTGGATGGATACCGGACCGAGGAAGAGGTGTTGGAATATCTGAGCGGGACAGGTCTTAAGGTGATACGGATCCGGCCCATAGGTGATGCGAAGCATATTTTTTCCCATAAAGAGTGGCATATGAAGGGATATGCGGTACGTGTGGACGAACTGGAACGGACACAGGGGGAGGGGATGGCGCAAGGATGGGTATTTATCGACCGGGAGGAAGCCAGGGAACGCTGCCCAATCCCGTCAGCCTATGCAGCCTATGCCCGGTATCTGGATATCCGTCTGGGAATTTAAGTAGAATATTATCGGGAGGATGGGGTTAGGATGAAATTGTTGACATTTACGGTGCCGTGTTATAATTCGGAAGGATATATGGCAAAATGTGTGGATTCTCTGCTGGCTGGCGGAGAGGACGTGGAGATCATCATTGTGGATGACGGATCGGCCGATGCCACCGCTTCGATAGCGGATGACTATGCGGAAAGATACCCTTCTATTGTGAAGGCAGTACACAAGGAAAACGGCGGGCATGGTTCGGCGGTAAACGCGGGGTTGGAACTTGCGGCCGGGCTGTTTTTTAAAGTGGTGGACAGTGACGACTGGGTAAAAGAGGCTGATTATATGCAGATACTGGAAGCCCTGCGGGAATTGGCAGGCGGTGAGAAAGTATTGGATATGCTTGTCAGCAATTTTGTATATGAAAAAGAGGGGGAAAAGAAGAATAAGGTTATGCGCTACCGGCATGCGCTTCCTGAGAATGAAATTTTTACCTGGGATGAGGTGAGACATTTTCATAAAGGGCAGTATATACTGATGCATTCGGTTATTTTCCGGACGAAGCTGTTAAAAGAATGCGGGCTGAAACTGCCGGAACATATGTTTTATGTTGATAATCTTTTCGTATTTGAACCGCTGCCTTTTGTAAAAAACATGTATTATATGGATGTAAATTTTTACCGCTATTATATAGGACGGGAAGGGCAGTCGGTGAATGAGACGGTGATGATATCCAGAATTGACCAGCAGATTGCGGTTAATAAGAGGATGATTGATTATATGGCGGAGAATAAGGCAAAGTTAAAATGCAGCCGGAAGATGCGGGGATATATGACCAACTATCTCGAAATCATCACGACAGTTTCCTCCATATTGCTGATCCGGGGCGGTACGGAGGAACATTTGCAGAAAAAGAAGGAACTGTGGAACTATATTAAACAGAAAGACCGCCTGCTCTACATGCGGCTCAGGTACGGCCTTTTAGGCAATTCCATGAACCTGCCGGGGAGAGGCGGACGTAAGATATCAGTAGAAGGCTATCGGCTATGCCAACGCTTCTTCAAATTTAACTGAGCTTTATCTAACGGAGATGAAAACCTAAAATCCGGAAGAACGCCGCTTTCCAAGCGATACTTCGCTTTGCGTTCTTCCTCGTGAAATGGATTTGCAATGCTATGCATGGCAAATCCCAGAAGCTCTTAGGCGGCGTCTTTTGACGCCTTAGAGCTTTTAACGGAGCTGAAAAACCCGGAAGAACGCCGCTTTCCCGGCGTTCTTCCTCGTGAAATGGATTTGCAATGCTACGCATGGCAAATCCTAGAAGCTCTTAGGCGGCGTTTTTTGACGCCTTAGAGCTTCTTTTCACGATGCTCATACCGCCATTGCCGCGGGGAAATGCCGTATACGCTTTTGAAAGCCCTGGAGAAGTGCAGTTGGTTTGGATAACCTACGGCATTCCCTATATCCCCGATGGAAAAGGCGGTGAGCTTTAAAAGTTCCGTAGCCTTGGTCATCCGGTAGGAGATCAGGAATTCCTGCGGGGTTTTCCCCATATTTTCATGAAAGATCTTCCCGAAATAGCTGCGGTTCAGACCGCAGGAAGCGGCGATATCTTCCACGGAAATATCGTTTTGGAAATTTTGCTCAATAAATGAGAAAGCTTCTTTGATATAAAAATCGCGCAGGCCGCCGCTTTTGCCGGGACGGGCGGAGGTGGAAGAACGCACCAGGCCGTCAATGAACAGGTAAAGGTGCCCAATCAGATGGAAAGGGGATTCTTCCTTGTGGTTGACAATGTAAAGCATCTGTTCCTTCATTTCTTCGGAGATGTCTTTGTAGCGCGCCCGGTAGACCGGCTGTTCCGGCTTAAGGCCGGTCAGCTCCAGCGCTTCCCTGACACGCAGCCCGTCAAATTCAAGCCAGACATATTCCCAGGGAAATTTATGGTCTGCAATGTAGGTACATACCTGATGGGGGAAAAGCATGAATCCCTGGCCGCTCTTAATCTGGAAAGTACCGGATTCTTTTCTGTTATTTTCGGCGTACAGAGTACCGGTGCCGGAGAGGCAGTAATGGAACAGGTAATGGTTCCTGGCCGCAGGGCCGAAAGAATGGGAAGGGGCGCATTGTTCCCAGCCAAACTGGTATAAACCCAAGTCGACAAAATTTTCGTTCGGAAAAACAGAAAAAATATATTCACTCATTATAATTCTCCATATCTATCCAACTTGCTGATTTTTTTGTCCGACCCTTTTATCATATCGCATATTTTCCCCACCCTGTCCATATATTATATACCAAAATGCTGTCGGACTTCAAATAATTTATATAAAAATAGCAAAAAGGAATAAAACAGACAAAACAGCGATATTTATAGTAGCATAATGGTATGTTATCATATCTTTACTAAAACAATTTTACCAGAAAAATCCGGGAACAAGCGGAACTGTAATGTAACTGGAATGAAACTGGAAAAAGAAAGGAGAAAAGCAATGAAAGGAAAAAGGTTCAAATGCCTGGGAATGGCATTATGCTGCATGGCGGCGGTATTTCCTCTTCACGGGTGCGGGGCTGCTTCGGATAAGATCGAAATTGAGATTGTCCAATATAAGCCGGAAGCAGCGAATTACTTTACGACAGTGGAAGAGGAATTCAATGCGACACATAATGATATCCATTTGACCATCAGTTCACCAAATGATGCAATGACCATTTTGAAGACGAGGTTTATCAGGGAGGATTATCCGGATATTATAGGGATTGGCGGGGATATCAATTATTCCTATTTTGTGGATGCGGAAATCCTGACAGACGTGTCGGATTATGAAGGGCTGAAGGAGATCAACCAGGGATATCTGGACATCGCGGAAGCGTTGGAGCTGGTCCCGACGGAAGGGACGTACATTGTACCTTATGTGGCCAATGCGGCCGGGATACTTTATAACAGAGATATGTTTGCGGAGCATGGATGGCAGATACCGGAAACATGGGATGAGCTGATCCGGCTTTGCGAGCAGATAAAAGGGGAGGGGATCCTTCCGTTCTATTTTGGGTTTAAGGATACATGGACCTGCCTGGCCCCCTGGAATGCCATGGCCGTGGAGCTGTCGCCTTCCGATACGACCAAACAGGTGAACAGAGGTGAGGCAACCTTTGCCGCACAGTACAAGGAATTGGCGGAGAAATACCTTGGCCTGCTGCCTTATGGGCCGGAAGATCCGTTTGCTTACGGCTACAATGACGCATGTACGGCATTTGCAAGAGGGGAATCGGCGATGTACCCTATCGGAAGTTATGCTACGCCGCAGATTTTATCCGTGAACCCGGATTTGAATATTGACTCCTTCGTTATGCCGGCGAGCGATGACAAGGACGGCAGGACACTAAATTCCGGTATCGACCTGGGATTCTGCGTTATGGCGGAGTGTGAGAATAAGGAAGCGGCATATGAAGTATTGGACTTCCTGCTGGAATATGAGAACATGCAGAAGTATATTGATGCACAGAATGCGGTTCCCTGCAAGAACGGGGACTTCCAACTGGCTTCCATGCTGGACGGGATGCTTCCGTTTATCGAGGCCGGGAACATGACGGATTACCAGGATCACTATTACCCTTCGGAGATGTCGGTGGATGCGCTGCTGCAAACATTCCTCCTGGAAAAGGATGTGGACAGTTTCCTTTCTAAATTTGACACGAACTGGCAGCGGTACAACAGAGATATCATCCGTCTGGTACAGGAGTACGAACAGGCTAATAAGTAAATACCGGATGTTTATCATTATCTTCCGGTTCTGCAAAAGAAACGGCAGGGATTCTGCAGTTGGGGTGAGGGAATGTATATAATATAGAATATATTAGCCGGCGGTTTTACAGGTACTTATAATAAAAAACAGCATAAGCCCATGCAGTGCCCCAGAAGAATAGCTGTGCATGCATTAGGCACAGATATTCTTCTGCCGGGGTTGGGTACTGGGCGGGGTTATGCGGAACTGGAATAAAAAACAGCATAAGCCCGGCCAGTGCCCCAGAACAAAAGCCGTGCATGTATTAGGCACGGATATTGTTCTGCTGGCTCTGGGTACTGGGCGGGGTTATGCGGAACTGGAATAAAAACAGCATAAGCCCATGCAGTGCCCCAGAAGAATAGCTGTGCATGCATTAGGCACAGATATTCTTCTGCCGGGGTTGGGTACTGGAGGGGCTTATGCGGAACTGGAATAAGGAGAATAAAAATGAAGAATGACAGGCAAAGAACATTTATGCTGATTACGATACCGATTCTGGCCTTGTTTATATGTTTTAACACGATACCGCTTCTGCGCGGCGTGGTATACAGTTTCACGAATTTCAAAGGCTTTGGGAAGTATGACTGGGTCGGGCTGCGTAATTATATTGATTTGTTTTCCGATGCGCGTGTTGGGAAATCTTATCTGTTTACCATTAAGCTGGCTCTTGTGACGACAGTAGTGGTAAATGTACTTAGTATGGTTTTGGCTTTAGGGCTGAACAGCAAAATACGGGCGAAGGGATTTTTCCGCGGGGCATATTTCCTGCCCAATATCCTGGGTTCTCTGGTAGTAGGTTATATTTTCAACTATTTCTTTACTTACATTGTACCGGCGCTTGCCGATATGACGGGGATAACCGCTCTGAGCACAAGCATCCTGTCCAGTCCGGGTAAGGCGTGGATCGGCGTTATGATAGTATGTGCATGGCAGGCAGTGGCTATGAATACGATTATTTATATTTCCGGGCTGCAGACCGTGCCGGAGGACGTATATGAGGCAGGAGGTCTGGACGGGGCTACCGGCTGGAAGCAGTTCCGTTACCTTACCTTCCCGTTGATTATCCCGTTTTTTTCCATCAATATGGTACTTTGCGTGAAGAATTTCCTGATGGTGTTCGACCAGATTGTGGCATTGACAAAGGGCGGCCCGGCGCAGAGCACGGAGTCCATTTCCTATCTGATTTATAACAACGGTATGTCAGGCGGGCAGTTCGGGTTCCAGAGCGCCAATGCGGTAGTATTTTTCATTGTCATTGTAATTGTCTCTGTTGCGCAGATGAAATTTTCGAGTTCAAAGGAGGAGCAGTTATGAAACATACATCAACAGTTGGTAAATCGAACAGGGTTGTGCTGGTCCTGTTGATTCTGGGACTCTCCACGATTATTTTCCCGTTATATATGACGATTATTATTGCTTTCAAGCAGCCGTCGGAAATGACGAACAGCATCAGCGGTATCCTGTCGCTGCCTAAGTCATGGAGCCTGGACAATTTCAGGGAGGCGATGGTGGTTACGGACTTCTGGCATTCTTTGAGGAACAGCCTGCTGATCTCCGTGCTGACCGTAGGGCTGTCCATCCTGGTGCATTCCCTGATGGGTTATGCCTTGGGCAGGAATAAGGCGCATAGCAAGTTTTACAGCTTTGTATATCTTTTCATTGTCAGCGGTATGTTCGTCCCTTTTGCCATTCTGATGATGCCTTTGGCAAAGCAGACGGCAGAACTGGGGCTGGCAAACTGGTTCGGCGTAATCATACTTTATATCGTGTTTTATATGCCGATGAATATCATGCTTTATTCCGGCTATCTTGTAAATATCCCGATTGCGCTGGAGGAAGCCGCAAAGGTAGACGGCGCATCGACCTGGATGACCTACTGGAAGATTATTTTCCCTATTATGGGGCCTATGCATGCTACGGTAGCGGTTATCACGGCACTGGCAGTGTGGAACGATGTCATGACGCCGTTGATTATCATGGCGGGTTCCGGGGAAAATACCCTGCCGCTGGCACAGTTAAACTTCCAATCACAGTTCGGGACCAATTATAACCTGGCGTTTGCTTCGTACCTGTTGTCGCTGATTCCGATCCTGATCTTCTACATTATCTGCCAGAAGCAGATTTTGAACGGGGTTACCAATGGGGCAGTAAAATAAAATGAAAAAGCTGTTCACAGCCAATGTTATTGATCTAAGTAAGCTATGACATTGGCTGTGAATCTGTTTCTTGTATTTTGCTTCGGGCGTGCCAAAAAGCGGTTGACAAATACCTGTATTGGATATATTTTGGATTAAGAGTGGAATTGGGGATGTGCAGAAAGCGGCGCAGGAAGGGAGAAGTTCGCGGCACGCAAAAGTGAAATCAGAAAGAATAAGGTGGAGGAAGGTATATTATGGCGATACAGTATCAGCGGGAAAAACGTATTTTTACATTGCATACGGAACATACGACTTATCAGATGAAGGTGGATGATTTCGGGTTTCTGTTACATTTGTATTACGGGGGAAAAATATCCGGGGATATGGATTATCTGCTGACTTATTATGACAGGGGGTTTTCCGGGAATCCGTTTGATGTGGGGAGTAACAGGACTTATTCCATGGACGTACAGCCGCAGGAGTATCCGGGTATGGGGACGGGGGATTTCCGCAGCAGCGCGCTTATCATCCATAATACGGATGAATCCGATTGCTGTGATCTGCGTTATGTAAAGCATGAGATAAAGGACGGAAAGTATGCGCTGGAGGGACTGCCGGCGGTTTATGCCGCGCAGGGGGAAGCGCAGACGCTGGAAATCCTCTTGGAGGATCCGGTCAGCAAAGTACAGGTGCTGCTTTTGTACGGGGTGCTGGAAAAGGACGATATTATTACGAGAAGTGTGAAAATCCGCAACTGCAGCACAGGCAGTGTGACGGTGGAAAAAGCGGCTTCTGCCTGTCTTGATTTCGTGGCGGGGGATTTTGATCTGATCAGTTTCTGCGGAAGGCATACGATGGAGCGGAATCTACAGCGCCGGGAAATCGGTTATGGGAGTTATGTAACCGGCAGCCGCAGGGGGACTTCCAGCCATCAGCATAATCCGGGAGTTATTCTTGCGGGGAGGGATACTACAGAGGATTACGGGAGCTGTTACGGCGTGCTTTTTGTTTACAGCGGGAATTTTATGTGTGAAACGGAAAAAGACCAGTTCGGCCAGACACGGGTGCTGATGGGGCTGCAGAGTGACCTTTTCCATTATCCGTTAGCGCCTGGGGAGGCTTTGACAGTGCCGGAGACGATCCTCAGCTATTCGGGCAGCGGGCTTAGCGTACTTTCCCAGCAGTTCCATCAGTGTATACGGGATCACATCTGCAGAGGAAAATATAAAAGCCAGCCAAGGCCCGTGCTGATTAACAGTTGGGAGGCTGCTTATTTTGATTTTAACGGGGAGACAATCTGCAGGCTGGCACAGGAAGCCGCGGAGCTTGGAATAGATATGGTGGTCATGGATGACGGCTGGTTCGGAAAAAGGGAGGACGACAACAGCGGCCTGGGAGACTGGCAGGTGAATGAACGGAAGCTGGGCTGTACGCTGGGGGAGATGGTGGAAAGGATTAACGGGCTTGGCGTGAAGTTCGGGATCTGGATTGAGCCGGAGATGGTTTCGGAGGACAGCAGCCTTTACCGGGAGCATCCTGACTGGGCGCTGCGGATTCCGGGCAGAAAACCGGTCCGCTGCAGGAACCAGCTTGTCCTTGACTTTTCGAGGAAGGAAGTGCGTGATTTTATCTTTGAAAAAATCTGTGCGGTTTTGGATCAGGGGAATATCGAATATGTGAAATGGGATATGAACAGGAGCATCGCCGATGTATATTCCATGGAAAACAGCCAGGGAAAAGTCTCTTACGAATATGTGCTTGGGGTATATGATTTCCTTGAAAGGCTGCTGCAGAAATACCCGGATATTCTGATAGAGGGCTGCAGCGGCGGGGGCGGCAGGTTCGATGCGGGAATGATGTATTATACGCCGCAGATATGGTGCAGCGACAATACGGATGCGATAGACCGTACACGTATCCAGTATGGGACCTCCTTTTTCTATCCGGTATCCACCGTGGGCTCCCATGTGTCGGCAGTGCCGAACCACCAGACCGGTCGCAGCGTAAGCCTTTGTACAAGGGGAGTGGTGGCTATGGCGGGGACTTTCGGCTACGAGCTGGATCCCGGGAAACTGTCGGATGCGGAGAAGGAGGAAATCCGGAAGCAGGTAAGGCAGTATAAGGAATATGCGCCGATGATCCAAAGCGGGAAGTATTACCGGCTCTCCAATCCTTTTGAAGATGCTTATGCCGCATGGATGTTTGTTTCGGAAGGCGGGGATCGGGCGCTGCTGAATGTGGTTATGCTGGAAATCCACGGGAATATGGCGGTAAGCTATGTGAAGCCGCGGGGATTAAAGGCTGGCTGTGTATATGAGGACAGGGCGGACGGACGCAGGTATTCCGGGGCGGCGCTGATGGAAGCGGGGCTTCCGATGCCGGTGGCGCAGGGGGAATACCTGGCTTACCAGATAGAACTTATTGTCTGTCCCTGATTTCTTCCGGAGCGTGTTTGGGAAATGCTTTCCCTGAATGATTTTTCAAACACGCTCCCGTGCAGTTTTCTTTGAAATGATTGATTCTGCCGTGTGCCGGGAAATATGAATCAGGAGAACGCGGAGAGGGAGGTTATCCGGTATGGAGGGAATACGGGCGTTTACCATTATGATGAAGGATACGGAGGTCATGCGGGTAGACTTTGATAATTTGCAGTATGAAGTGCGCAATGAAAAGTATCTGCCATATCCTGTCAGGGGGAAGCTTCAGGAAATGCCTGGTCCGGGGGAGGCCAGGACGGTTTATGATATGACTCAGGCCATACTTGCCGCCCGGAAAAACGAGGAGGCGGTTGTAAGCTGGCTGGCCGGACGGATCCTGCTGTTAAGCCGTGCAAATGCAAAATGGATATACAATTTGTTTTGTTTTGAACAGGCAGGGACGGATGAACAGCGTATAAAGATTGCCATAGTCTGCCGTGCGGTGTCTGTGCTGGATCCGTACTGGCTGAAGTTTGATGATGACGGTGATCTTGCCTGGCGCGATGTGGATGTGAAGAGGAACCCGCTGAATGAGATTGTCGCGCAGGTAGCTTTGCATGGCAAATCCCTTACGTTCCAAGGTTCCCCGGTCACGCCGGAGCTGACGACAAACGGTGTATATGCGAAGGCGTGGAGAAGGCATCCGGATTCCGGGCTGTGGCTTTATAAATTGGGTGCGGATGGCAGTACGGAGGCGCGGATAGAGGTAATGTGTTCCAATCTTCTGGACAAGATGAATGTAGAGCATGTTCATTATGAGGCCGGACGGGATGAGGATAAATATGTCTGTATGTGTCCGTGTATGACGACAGACACAAAGGCAATCCTGACGGGGATGGAGTTTATTTCGTACTGCAATGTGAATGGGATTGATCCGGATGTCCGTATGTTTGAGATTGACGGGGAGAGTATATATAAAATGTGGATTGTGGATTTCCTAATCAGCAACCGGGACAGGCACGGGCAGAACTGGGGATTCTACTATGATACAGAGACGATGGAAATTTTGGGATGCCATCCGTTGTTTGACCATAATAATGCATTTGACATTAATTTTATGCAGGATATGGATGCGCCGTACCAGTTCGGGGGGATGACGGTAAAACAGGCGGCCCGCATGGCAATGGATAAGGTGGATTTCCATTTTACGGCTCCGGTTACACGGGAGGATTTCATCACCGACAGGCAATACCGGAGCTTCCGGCAGCGGGCAGAGTACCTGGGGCTTAAAATGGGCTAGTTCCCTGGCAATTTTCAGGCATCGGCGATACCCGCCAGTTTTCTCCATTTTCCGCCGGTATATCTTATGATAAAGCAGACAATGCGGCAGATCCAGTCTAAAACCATGGCGATCCACACGCCTATCGCGCCGTATCCCATCTGCACGCCGATCAGGTAGCTGAAACCGATCCGGAAGATAAACATGGAGGAAATGGACACAAACATGGTATAGCGGACATCATTGCAGGCCCTGAGCATATTTGGGAGGGTGAAGGACAGCGGCCACAGCAGGCAGGCACATCCGTTGTGGATGAATATCAGTGTCCGTGCCAGTTGTGTCGTCTCTGCACTAAGCCCGTACAAACCAAGGATTGGATCCAGGATCAGGAAAAGGGACAGGTTTAGGATAATAGTGGGGATGTATGCGGCTGCCAGCAGTTTCTGTGTGTAGGTGCGGATCTGCTTTTCGTCCCCGGCTCCTACACACTGGCCGATTACGGTGATCACGGCCAGGTTGATGGCGTTGGCGATGAGGACACCTACGCTGTCCAGATTGTTGGCAACGCCGTTGGCTGCGATCTGCACGGTCCCGAAGCCCGAGATGATGCTTACCACGAGCACACGGCCAAGCTGGAATATACCGTTTTCTATGCCGCTTGGAATCCCGATATAGAGGATTTTCTTCACCATGCCAAAATCAAGGCGGAAAGCTTCCCGGACAAAACAGATATCCAGGGCAGGGTTTTTCAGCAGAAAATAAACGATAATGCTTCCCATAGCCCTGGAGATCAGGGAGGGGATCGCGACCCCGGCAGCGCCCATATGTAGGCCGTAAATACAGATGGCATTGCCTGCCACGTTGACCAGGTTAATCAAAATGGAAACCTTCAGTGTTACCTGGGAATTGCCCATGGAGCGGAAGAGCGCGGCACAGGCGTTATATACTGCGAGAAAGGGGAAAGAAAGCGCCGATATTGTCAGGTAAATAAGCGCATTTTCCATGACATCCGCTTCAATCCGGCCGAAAAACAGCCGCAGCATGGGTTTCCGGACAAGGATCACGGCGGCGCCAAGCAGCAGGCCGGCAAAAATTACCGTATACAGGAGCTGCTTGGCGGATTTCCGGGCATCGTCTTTCTGGCGGGCGCCGAGAAACTGGGAAGTAACCACAGCGCCCCCGGTAGCCAGCGCCGCCATGATATTAAACATAAGCATATTGATCATATCAACCAGTGAGACGCCGGATACCGCGGCTTCGCCGACGGAGGAAATCATCATAGTATCCGCCATCCCCACGGTAATGGCCAGCGCCTGTTCAAAGACCAGGGGGATGATCAGTTTCCGTAGATCTTTGCCTGAAAATAAAGATTCCATTTTTCACACCATATCCCTTTCAAATGTTTGTTTTTTTCTGACATATCTGTCCGGATAATTATAGTAAACGGCATAACAAATCCCGATATAATTATACGCTTATTATATATACCGATCAAGGCTTATCGTCTACTTTCAAACCTATTTCAGATTGGGTCTTTAACACTTGTAAATAAAAAAACATGTCGAAAACCGCATAACTTCGG
>CANDKY010000131.1 GCA_947385425.1 uncultured Lachnospiraceae bacterium
TCTCCGGATTGCAGACAGACCGGCCCGGCCTGCAAAAACTGTTGCAGGAGGCCGGCAAAATGGTATTGGATAAAATCAATATTGATTTTGAGAGCCGCGATTATCTTCCCGAAGAAAAAGAGACTTATCAAATAGGGGAAGATGGCTCTTCCCTGCTCGATTGATAATGCGGAATAGGGGCGAGAAAAAACTTGATTCATAGATGGGGTTATGGTATCTTAAATTAAGAGGCATCTATTATTGAAAAAAGGAGCATTTTTTCAATAATCATGCATGGCAAGAGGAAAGCGGATGGATTTATGGCATATGCATTACTTTAGGATAGGCAGGCATTGCCTGAACAGGGCCTGCAGGCTTATTACATGAGGAAGAAGGATGAATGGGAAAAAAAGAGAAAAAAGGGATATTCCCTATTAAGGCGAAGCTGTTGGGGACGATATTGCCGGTAGTTGCAGTTATGGTATTGGTGATTGCCGCGACATCTTATTTGATTTCCAGGAATATTATAACGGAATATTCGCAAAATCTGTTAAGCTCGTCCATTGCAAATCAGGCGAATGAGATTGAATCGTGGCTGGACGAAAACTTGTCTGCGTTCCAGACCGTAAAGCGGGCGATTGAGGGGACAAAGCCGGATGATGCGGCTTTGCAGCGCATACTGGACAGTTATTATCAGTTTAATGATAATTACCCGGAAGGGCTGTATGTGGCGGATGAAAATGGAAAACTTATGAAAGCGGCAGAATCGGACAAGGCGGAAAGCAATCTGTTGGAAGCTGTATGGTATCAGGACGGTATCACAAGACTGAATATGGCGTTTACGGATGCCTATATGGATGAGAACGGTGAAGCGCTTGTCAGCGCCTCCGGTATTTTGGATGATGATTCGGATGTTTTGAAGGTGATTTCGGCAGATTTGTCTCTGCAGCGCATCAGTATTATTGTAAACAGCTTTATTGAGATGGAGGATGCACAGGCATTCCTGGTCAACTCCGGGAACGGCACGATTCTTGCCCATCGGGAAAACAGCCTGATTTCCACGAGGCTTGCAGATTCGGGCGATGCATTTATGCGGGATGTAGATGAAAAACTCAAGCAATATGATTACCGGATGACGGAAATAGACGGCAGGATGACGGCGTTTACGGAAATAGAAGGAACGGACTGGATTCTGGTTTCTTATATTCCGACCAAAACGATTTATGCGGATATTGACGGTGTCAGAATCCTCATGATTGTGATCGGCCTGGTATCGCTTTTGCTGCTGGCTGTTTTGATTGAGCGTGTTGTCCAGGCAGTTATCAAGCCGGTCAGGGAATTGACAAGGATCATTACTGCTATGACGGACGGTGATTTTACAGTCCGTGTGGCAACAAAGAGCAATGATGAAATTGGTGTTATGAGCCGCGGCGTGGAGCGGTTTATCCAGTCTATGCGAGGTATGATTCTGTCTATCCACGGCGTATCGGATAAGCTGCATATTCAGGCGGACAACAGCAATGGGGTTTCCGGCGAAATGTATAATGCCTCCAGGCTGCAGGGTGAGTCGATGCAGGAATTAAATAATACGGTAGAGCAGCTTTCGCTTTCGGTGAATGAAATTGCGGATAATGCTACCACGCTGGCATCGGTGGTAGCGGATACCAGGGAGGATGGCGGGCAGGTAGAACTTAGGATGAAAGCGACGGTAGAGGTTTCCAGCCAGGGAAAAGCGGATATGCAGAATGTCGGTATTGCGATGCAGAGCATTAACGAATCGGTGATGAAGCTTCAGCAGGCAATCGACAAGGTGGGAAAGGCATCCGGGGAAATTACGAATATAACAGGTGTAATCAGCGATATTGCTGACGAGACAAATCTCTTATCATTAAATGCTTCCATTGAGGCGGCCCGGGCCGGAGATGCGGGAAGGGGCTTTGCGGTAGTTGCCACAGAGATTGGAAAGCTTGCGCAGACGAGTTCAAATTCCGTACATAATATCGAAAGCCTGATTTCCGAAATAAATGCCCTTGTGAAAGATGCAGTCAGTCAGGCCGATGACAGCGTCGGCAACATCAGGAGCAGCGGCGAGATGGTGCATAATGCGCTGAAGACCTTTGATATCATATTTGATAATATTGACGAGGTCAATCATCTGGTACAGCAAATGATTGAAAAGATGGAGCAGGTGGATAATGTCGCAGTCAATGTGGCGGCAATTTCAGAGGAACAGGCCGCAAGTTCCGAGGAGATTCTGGCGACGTCGACTACGATGGTGGAGCAGGCGCACAGCATCACCGGAAACAGCGAAACGGTTGCGGAAGGAGCAAAAGAGCTGACAGAATCGGCGGTAGAGCTGGCAAATCAGGTGAACATGTTCAAGGTAGGCATGTCCGGGCAGGAGGATGAAGTATGAGAAAAAAACTGGGGATATTGTTGGGGGCGGCAATGTTTGTGATGCTGGCGCTTGCGGGCTGCGGGGGCGATGGCGCCGTCGCTTCCAATAAGGACATAAGAATCCTCCTGGTATTGAATCAAATGGACAGTTTCCGTGAGACGCTTGTCGCGGCGGCGAGGGATACCGCTGAGGCGGAGGGTGTGCAGTTTGATTATAAAGATGCGGAGGGTTCGATTGAAAAGCAGGTGAATTATCTGAAATCTGCCGGACAGGAAGGTTACAATGTGATTCTCTGCAGCCCGGTATCCGCAGAGACGGTGGTGGAGCTGAAGGCGAGTGCAGGGGATATACCGATTGTTTTTATCAATAGCTGTCCGGATGAAAAGCAGCTAAAAGAGGGGAAATATATTTATGCCGGATCGGATGAATATGTAGCGGGGCAGTTCCAGGCGGAATATGTGTTGGACAAGCTGGCAGGCTGTCAAGAGATAAACGTAGTATTGCTAAAGGGTGAAAAAGCCCATTCTGCGACGGACGGGAGAACCAAAGGGGTAAAGCAGACGTTAGAGGGCAGCGGAAAGGCAATCCATTATGTGTTTGAGGATTATGCCGACTGGGATCAGGAATTGGCGAAGCATCTTTTTGAAACATTTTTAAAAACCGGAACGACGGCGGACTGTGTGGTTTGTGAAAATGATTCTATGGCGCTGGGAGTGATTGAAGCATGCAAAGAGGCAAATATTGACCTGAGTACATTGCCGGTGCTGGGAGTGGATGCGACTGCCGACGGATGTGCCGCTATCAAAAACGGAGAGATGGCGTTTACTGTTTGCCAGTCAGGAGCCGGACAGGGAGAAGCCGCGGTAAAAGCGGCAATACGGTTCGCAGAGGGGGAATCGCTCGATTCGCTGGAGGGTGTCAGTGAAGACGGGAAATATGTATGGGTTCCCTTTGAAAAAGTAGACAGCACAAATGTGTCACAGTACGGCAATTAACGGGCGGTTCCGTGAAGAAACAGAGAAAATTAAATGTGGATGTATTTTGCATTAATATCACGCAGAGTGGTGAAGCGGTTATACCGCATGCAGATGGTGGGAATGATTTTTCAAACACGCTCTAACGCCGGAGAGGGGCGTATGCTTTTTCCGGGCAGCCGGACATCTGCATAAGGAGCGTGCGGCGGTGTTTTTGGCACCGGAAAAACTTTATACGGACATCAGCAAATGGGGGAAACACAGGTTGCCCCTGAACGTCGGGTGGAAAAAGAGGGAATGAAAAGACGCACTATCTTTCATTCCCTCTTGCTTACGTTTTTGCTTTTATGCTGCCTTGTTATAATCAATAATCATAACTTCACTGATAATTTCTTCAGCCGATTTCTTCAGCCTGTTTGTTTAATTTCTCAATTCCTTTCATAATTGCCGTTGAAAAAATTCCCCGCCGCATCGGGAACAAAACAATTCATATTTAACGCCCCTTTCTGGTTTTAAAATCTGGCCCCCATTCGCCAATACCTGGAAAGTATGCCGTGATTATATGCAAACTGATATTATCGCCTGCAAGGACTACATGTAACTATTTGTCATTTATGAACAGCCCCAGAAACTGGCAGCCGGGCAACGGTTTTAGGGTTTTTTTTAAACAGCCTCATTGCATCTCCCGGCAGGATATGCTATTCTTAGAGCCTGCCTGAAGTCTGTTCTGCGGATGTGCGCCGCAATCCCCACAGCAGAGCTGCGGTGAGTCAGGCCCCGGGAGATTAAATTCAGCCGTTTCCGGAAGGGAATCAGCCACAAAGATGGGTACAGGGGAGTTTCCGGGAGCGCCTGCCCTTAAGATTGGAGGTAAAAAAATGGCAAATGAGGATAAAAAAGATTTTAATGCCATGCTGCACGACAGCAAAGATATGCCTAAGTTCCAGATTATTACAGACCAAAAAAGCATCGAAAAATATGGCGGCAGCAGAATGTATTTCGCCCCGCCTGCCGATTACGACAGGATAATGAAACAGATCCCCTGGGGCAAAGTAATTACCGTCGAAAAAATACGGGAATATTTTGCTGCCCAAAGCGGGGCGGATTTTACGGAACCTATTACCGCCGGGATTTTCGTATCCATTTCTGCCTGGGCAAGTTATCAGCGCCGGGAAGATGAGACACCCTATTGGAGGACGCTGAAAGCCCATGGTGAACTGAACCCCAAATATCCGGGCGGTACAAAAGCCCAAAAAGAAAGGCTCGAAGCTGAGGGGCATACTATTGTCCAAAAGGGACGTAAAAATATCCGGTATTTTGTCAAAAACTATGAGGACTCCCTTTTCACCCCCGCAGCAGCTTCCGGCGCTGCTCCTGAAAGCCCGCATTTTGGAATACCGGGAAAATAAAAGCAAAAATCCCTATTGACATACTATCCAAAACATTTTATAATGTAGCTTGCTACATAAATTCATTTGTTCTAAAATCAAGGAGCATACCCGCCCGTTTTTCCTGCACCGCTTTGTGGAAAAAATTACCCATTGCAGAACCCATAACAGAAAGAAGGGATAAAACCAAAGCCATGAATGAAATAGGCACCTATCTGAAAAAAATCCATATCCTGCTGGAACGCCGCCGGAATTACGAATACCGGGAATATGGCCTCACCAGTACGCAGTTGGATATCCTGGAATATCTGTATTTCAATAAGACCGGCAAAAATTCCCTGTCGGATATCGCCGCCTTTTTCGGCGTACAGCATACCAGCGTGATCCATGTATTGAAAATCCTGGACAGGAAGGAACTCATCTCCCGGGGTGAATCCCCAAAGGGTTCCCGGTGCAAACCAATCCTGCTCACACAAAAAGGCAGGGGGATTATACAAAGCCACCTTTGCTGCAACACCGGGCTTTCCTCCCTCCTTTTAGCCGGCATCCCGGAAGGCGACTTACAGATCCTTGAGAAATCTCTCTGCCGGATTTACCAGAATCTTGAGGATAACCCGCCGGACAGATTGGATTTTGATAATAAAACGTAACAAAAAATAAAGCAAAGGAGAAAACAAAAATGAGCAATAAACCGTATACAGGCAAAAAAACGGATATGGCAGGCACAAGCCAAAAAGACAGCCCTGCCGCACAAAATAAATCCACGGAAATCTTCCGCGATGCCCCGGTCCCCAAAGCGGTCATCAGCAATATCATACCATCTATTGTCAGTATGATAATGGTACTTGTCTACAACCTGGCGGATACTTTTTTCATCGGCCAGACCAAAGACGCATATATGGTGGCAGCCGTATCCGTTGCCACACCGGCCTTCCTGATTTTCATGGCGGTCGGCATGTTGTTCGGCATCGGCGGCACCTCGCTGATATCCCGTATGCTCGGTGAAGGGAACCCGCAGAAAGCAAAAAACACATCGGCTTTCTGCTTTTGGACAGGGCTTACTATCGGCGTTATCGCCATGCTATTTATATGGTGCTTTGCCATACCTGTCTGCCGGACCATCGGGGCCAGTGAAGATACCATCGGTTATGCCTCCGAATACCTGAATATTGTTGCTCTCGGAATTCCGTTCCTGATAATCAGCAACAGTTTCAGCAATATCATCCGTGCCGAAGGCAATGCAAAAACAGCCATGCTGGGAATGATCATCGGTAACCTGGCCAATATCATCCTCGACCCCGTCATGATCCTTGGTCTGCACTGGAATGTGGCAGGTGCCGCCATCGCTACGGTGATCGGGAATATCGCCGCTGCCGTTTTCTATCTCCGGCACCTTTTATCAAAGAAAACTTTGCTTTCCATACATCCGAAAGATTATATGGCCGGGCACGGGGTCGCTGCCGGAGTACTCGCTATCGGCATCCCTGCCTCTCTGAACAGTATCCTGATGAGTACCTCCAATATCATCATCAACAACATTATGTCCGATTACGGCGACATGACAGTAGCCGGGCTTGGTGTTGCAATGAAAGTAAACATGATCGTCGTCATGCTGCTCATCGGCCTTGGCAGCGGCATCCAGCCTCTGCTTGGTTACTGCTTCGGCGCCGGGAATAAACAGCGTTACACCGCTGTCTTAAAATTTTCCCTCTGCCTCGCCCTGTGCCTGAGCCTGATCATGACCGCAATCTGTTATCTGGGTGCGAAGCCCCTTGTCCATGCTTTCCTGGAAGATCCGGACGCCCTGGGATACGGGATTTCCTTTGCCCGCATCTACATTTATTCCGGGCCGGTCATGGGGCTGCTGTTTGTATTTATCAATGCCATTCAGTCCACCGGGGCCGCGCTTCCGTCCCTGATCCTTTCCATCAGCCGGCAGGGGCTGCTTTACATCCCCATCCTGCTGACTTTCCGCAGCCTGTTTGATTCTGCACCTATGGTCGCTGCAGCCCAGCCGGTTACGGATTACCTGTCCACCCTGCTGGCAGTCATCCTGTTTGCCTATACATATAAAAAGTATTTTAAGGCAAACGGGCCTTCCGATTCCATATCCGACTGACAACGGACTTTACTGTTCGGAGCAGACCCGTTTCCGGCTGCTCCGATACTTTATTTGCAAACACTGCGCCGCTTGTTTTTCCATCCTCATTTACGGCAAACGCCTTTTCTTTGCGCAAACCTAAACCGAATCCAAAAAATCTGTCTACTCGACCGTCATGCAGACAGATTTTTTTTCACAAAACTATTGACATTTCCTTAATTCCATGTATAATAATAGATGTTGATGCGCGAGTGGCTCAGTTGGTGGAGCACGACCTTGCCAAGGTCGGGGTCGCGGGTTCGAGTCCCGTCTCGCGCTCTTTAAAAAGGTACGGAAACGTTGGAAATACAGCGTTTCCGTTTTTCTTTGTGTCTGCGAATTTGAAGACAGTTGAGGACAGTCTATAATGCCTTTGTCAGAAGAATCTGGACAAAAAACGGGAGCAAATTGGGGCGTGCGGATGGTGGGAATGATTTTTCAAACATGCTCCGGGAGCCGTCAGGAGGGCGCAGGGCGCCAACCGCACAGATGGAAATTTCCGCATAGATTATTTGCAGGGATTGTGGTAAGATAGGGGCATAAAACAGGCAGAGGGATGGGGAGAAAAGAATACGGGAAGAGTATATCCGGAAGGGTGCCTGCAAAAGGCACAGGGGATTGAAGGGACAGTATATCCGAGGAGACAGTATATGAGCGATAGAGAGAGGAAATGGGATACCGGGCTTTTTGATATGTTTGGAACATACGGTGTGGAATGTATCTGGCATGGAGCGGAAAGATAAAGGCAATGGGGAAAAGTGATGAATAATTTATATGAATACATTGATCCTATCGCTTTGCCGTACGAGGCATTCTGTTTTGACAGTGACAGGTATGAGGTGCCTATCCCGGCCCATTGGCACTATTATGTGGAAATTCTTTATATCCAGGAGGGCAGGGTGCGTTTTTCCATGGACGATAAAGTGAGGATATGCGAGACGGGGAGCGTAGTGCTGTTTCCGCCCAAATGCGTGCATGCGATAGATGTCTTTGATAAATCGGAGCGGGTACGGTATTATGTCGTGAAATTTGATCCGTCCTGCCTTTCCGGGGGGAAAGCGGACGGTATGGATTTGCGGTCGTCGCTTTACGGTATACACACGACCGTTTATCCCTGCTGTTTCGGGCCGGAGAGGATAGAGGCTATGGGGCTGCTTCCGTTATTTGAGGAGATTGTAAACGAGTATGAGAGGAAAGCATATGCTTATTCTGTCATACTTACGGCGGATATCTGCAAAATTGTGGGGAAGCTGGTGAGGTGCTGGCAGGAAGACGGCTATCTGCTCCCGGTGCCGGGAATCCATCCGTCGTATGAGCTTAGCTTTGATTTTATCACGGAATATATTGACAGCCATTATTTCGAGGAGCTGACCGCAGAAAAGCTGGCTTCCATGTGTAATATGTCGCATTCGACTTTTTCCATGAATTTTTACCGCCGGTACGGCAAGACTTGCAGGGAATATATTACTGCCACACGTATCAATGTGGCCGAGAATATGCTGCTGTTTTCAAATTACGACGTAGCGTTTATTGCCAGCCAGGTCGGGTATTCCGACTGCAGTTATTTTATACGGTGTTATAAAAAGTTAAAGGGCATGACGCCGAAGCAGGCCCGCAAGGCGGCCAGGTTGTGAACGCCGTCCCGGCAGGGCGTCTGATTCTGCAAACCATAGCGGAGACGGAAAAAGGCAGTGAAGGCGGAAAACGTAGTTGGGGTGTATGGTATATCGGAAGTGTGGCATAAACTTGCCAGTTATGGAATATCTGTCAGTTATGGAATACCTGTTATCAGCAAATGGCACTGATAACAGGTATCCGATGAAAATATCATATCAATGTTATTATCTGTCCGCGCTTTCGTAAATGCTCCTTGCACGGAATGCGCCGGAGACTGCGGTGCCGTCGTCGGTGAAGTCGCGGCTTGCCAAAATCTTAAAGGTTTTGGTTCCTGCTTCCATATCCACGAAGTTATCGTCAAGGCGCAGGACACCGTTTTCGGTTTCTACGCTGACTGATTTTGCGTAGTTTTCCGCCGTTACGGTTACGGTGTCACCGTCTACGGATACGGTAAGCTTCGGATCGGCAAAGGCATAATGCTTCGGTGCGCAGAACAGTGTGGTGCCTGAGGAAACAACGCTGCCGTTTACGGTCAGGGAATATTCCAGGTGGGCTTTTAACGGATCCTCGCCGTTGAAATCAAGGTGCGGGAGCCATGCGCCGCCGTATGCGGGGGCCGTCACTTCAAATTCCCCTTCGCGGATAACGGAAGAATCCGGCATGCGCAGCGACCATTTCACGGTTCCGTTTACCGGCTCGGCCGTTTCGTTGGCTACGTGTAAGTCTGCGCTGATGTCTATCGGCACCGGAAGTGTGTTAGGGTAGGGTTTCTGGTCAATTTCGCCGTGTTCCTCACAGGAGAGCAGGACGGGCGCAAACATGCGCTTTTCCGCATATTGGAGCGCTTTCCAGTTCCCATAGTAGTCAAGGCTTGCCCAGGAAGCCACAGGCCAGATATCATTTAACTGCCATACCACCGTGCCCATGCAGGTACCGCGGAAGCGGCGGAAATGTTCTACGCCGTAGCGGATGGCATCTGCCTGGAGAAGCTGGGAACAGTAGAGCAGTTCGTCAAAATTCTTCGGGTACAGGTAGGTCTGTGACATATAATTCATAATTTTGCCGTTTGCGGCCGTATTCCTCTGGTGCATTTCCATAACGCGGGAGTAAATGTTCCGGTCGCCTTCCTCCGTAAAACGGCGGACGGTCTGGAGGGCAGGGAAGGACTGGAACCCGAATTCCGACAGGAAGCGGTAATGGTGCTTTCTGTATGCGGTGAAGGGCTCATTGCCGTGCCAAACGCCCCAGTAGTGGACATCGCCTGCGTTTTCGGCATTGCTGTTTTCAAAGTTGCCGCCTGAAGAAGGGGAGGAAGGCCAGTAAAATGCCAGCGGGTCTTCTTCTTTCACAATCTTCGGAATGATATATTCGTACAGGCGGATGTAGTCGTAATACTGTTTCCTGGTTTTCGGCCAGGCAAGGACTTCGTACTGTGTCTCCATCTCGTTATTGCCGCACCAGAGCCCGATCGACGGGTGGGAGCGGAGCCTGCGGATATTCTGGCGTATTTCCGCGGAAATATTGGCTTCGAAAGCTTCCTCCAGTTCGTAGGAAGCGCAGGCAAACATAAAGTCATGCCATATAATGAGGCCCCTTTCGTCGCATACGTCATAAAAGAAGTCGTCCAGGAAATAACCGCCGCCCCATATACGGATGCAGTTATGGTTTGCTTCCTGGGCGGAGGCGAGCAGCATGTCCGTACGCTCCCTGTTCTGCCTTGTCAGGATATTGTCCTCCGGGATGTAGTCGGCGCCCATGGCAAAGATCTGCAGGCCGTTGATTTCGAAAGCGAAATTGCGGCCGGGAACTTTCTTTTCCTTCCGGTCGGAGATAAATACTTTTTTGTCTCCGTGGGACAGGACCATGTTGTCGCCGTCGTCCAGATCGTCCGCCTGATCTTTCATATGGCTGTCGAAAACTTCATCTTCGATAAGGTCGGTATTGACCGTCATGGTACGCAGGCCGATTTTTTTCCGCCAGGTATCCAAAGGTTCTTTCGCATCGTCCGATACGGGCACCAGCAGCACCTGCGCCTGGTACAAAGGCTGCGCGCCGTATCCGTTGGGCCACCATAGCTGCGGGTCGGGAACGGACATGCTCACCCGGATATGGTTGCTCCGCAGGCCGGCGCCTGCTCCGGTCAGGTTTGCGGCAGGGGCGGAATCGGTGAAGGCGTCTATCGGGGCGCTTTCGGCAAACAGGGAGGTATTCCCGTCAGGCGATGTGACAGCGAAAGCCAGTTTCACCTTTTCCGATGCGGCTTCCGGCATCCATTCAATTTCGGCGTCGGCAGTCAGTTGTACGGATGAGACAACATTCCCGTGGACATTTTTTCCAGTGACCATGTGCTCCTGGCCGATGTAAACCTGCGCGATACGTGCGGTTTTATACGACAGGACGGAAACCTCGCGGAAAAGCCCGGCATCCGGGAGCCTGCCGCCCCAGTCCCAGCCGAACATGCAGGCTGCCTTGCGGATATGGGGGAAACCCGGCATGGCATCGCTGGATCCGCCTACGGGGCATTTCCCGTCCGCTTCCGCAATAAATCGGGTGGGGGAGTGGAGGACAACTTTCAGACGGTAAACCGTATCGGCGGAACCGTCCATCACCATAGGCGTGATGTCATATTCCCAGACGCGGTTCATGTTGTCGGCAGAACCTATAAGCTGCCCGTCCAGATAGATGTCGGCCAGCGTATCAATACCGTCAAAACGCAAAAACAGCCGGTCGGCATTCCGCTCCCCGCCGGGGATGGAAAAGCTGGTTTCATATGCAAAGTCATTGTCCATAAGCTTCAGCGCCGTAAGCTCATTGTCCCGGAAAAAGGGATCCGGGATAAGCTTTTTGTCAAGCAGTGTCCCGTATACCGTAGAGGGAACCTGTGTCTCAATCGGCTCTTCGGGGATGTTGTATACATTTTCCCCGAGGATAGTCAGAGTCCAGTTATCTTTTAAACTTATCTGTGTCATTTCGATTCCTCCTGATTTCTGTGTTGTATCTATAAAACTTTTGTATGACTATTATAATCTTTTTGCTTATTTTATAGTAAAAATATGCTCTGATAAAATAGTAAAAATCTCTGAATGTGTGTTGCTTCGTGTTGTTACATGTATGGCTTGAAAAAGCCGCAGAAGCTGATATAATCCCGTCTTTAACACTTAAAGAAATGTAAAATGACGTAACCCCTTGATT
>CANDKY010000132.1 GCA_947385425.1 uncultured Lachnospiraceae bacterium
GGGTGCGTGCAGCAAAGCTGCTAATTTCCTTACGCACCCCTGTGCATAAAAAAACAGGCGGCGCACCTTTCTGCACCGCCTGCCAATATACATATTTTAGTTTGCTTTTGCTTCATCCGGAACCGTGAAATCAGCAACACTGTTGAAATTGGAACATGTCATGCTGACCTGCAGCTTCGGAACATTCATAGACATGCCTTCCGCCTGCTCACCCATAGCTTCTACCAGGCTGACCATCAGGGCATCCATTACATCCGTCATATCCATCTCATATTTTACCGGATACAACGTTGCCTCATCGATCCAGACATATGTGGTAATTTCCCCCATTCCGTCCAGCATGCTTTCCAACTGGCTTTCATCAATCCCGAGAGAACTTACGGAATCCAGCGCTCCGGAAGAAAGCAGCGCTTCCTTCGTTTCAGCCCCTGTCATCACATAAGAATATTTATATGCGTTTGCCCCGTCTATCTGCTCTGTACCCTCAGCAGTATATGCGGTACCGTCACCGATGGAATCTACCACCGTGCTGCGGGCATCAAAATCTGCCAGATCCGATGAACCTACTTCCTGTGACTGCCAGCTTGTACCGTCGCTCATATACATCATATATGTGCCGTCTTCTGCCTGCTCCGCGTAAATGCTCATCTGTGTACTCTGCCCTGCCGCTTCCACATTCATATCCATCTTAATCTTCAAAGGATCCTTGAACCACACCATATCCATATTGGTCGTACTCTCTATGGACTGCTCCTGGCCGTCTGCACTGACCTTCATATCCATATCCATCACCATCTTCGTTTCCATACTGGTAACGGCATCCATATTCTTCAATGCCTCTGCCATCGGATCGACGTCAGGTTTTGCTTCCTCTTCTTCCGGTGCTTCCGCTTCCGGCAGCTCTTCATTTTCCGTTTCCTCCGGCGCATTGTCCGTTGCCGGTGTGCTTTGCTCTGCAGAATCCTTGCTTCCGCTGTCACTCCCGCATGCAGCAACCGAAAAAGCCATTGCTGCTGTCAAAAATAAAGCCAAAAATTTTCTTTTCATACTTTTCTCTCCCTCTGTCTTAATTAGCTCTTACTTTGTCTAATATAACACTAAAAAAAATTTTGTCAAGTATCTTTGAACGCTTCGGGTATGGAAAAGACAGCCAAACCTGTTCTGCCCTCTTTCCTATATTGTGAACTGGTTCATGAGATTAACCATTATTTCGACCTGTGCCTTCTGTTCCTCGCTGACTGCCGCCGTTTCCTCCGATGTCGCGGAATTGTTATCCACTACAGACGATACCTCTTCCATTCTGGATTTTACATTGCGCATATGCTCGACATCCCGATCCAGCATTTGCACAATCTGGCCAATCTGCTTTGTCGCCCCTTCTGCCCCTGCCATTACTTCCTTCATATTTAATACGGTTTCATCCGCAAGCATAATACTCTTATCCATAACCTTCACGGTTGTCTCAATGAGTTCCGTAGTCTTTCCTGCAGCTTTCGCCGACTCATCTGCCAGATTCTTGACCTGCCCGGCAACTATGGCAAAACCTCTTCCTGCCTCCCCTGCCCTTGCCGCTTCTATAGATGCATTCAGCGACAGCAGATTGGTCTGGGATGCAATGTCCTCTATCGTTCCGATAATCGTACTGATTTGTTCCGAACAATCACCTATTTCCTCAATCGATGCCTTTAATTCCTGCATCTTCTGGTTCCCCTTCACCAGGGTTTCGCCGGCTTCGGCAGCAATCCGGGCTGACTCTTCAGCCGTCTGGACATTCAGTGCCATACTGTCTGTCATATCCCCGAACACTTTCATAAGCTCCGATACCTGCATCGCCTGTGAAGTACAGCTCTCCGCCAGATCCTCGGCCGCACATGCAAGCTGCTCGGAACCGCTGTCAATTTCCCCGGACACATTGCGGAGCGTTAACAGCGTTTCACGCATCTTTTCCCCTATTTTCTGAAAAGATTCCTTCACTGCCACAAACTCCCCGACATACTCCTGTTCCACACGCACATTGTAATTGCCGTTTCCCATTTGCTCCAGTATATCCGTTATCTCCTTTACCATAGCAAGCAGATTCTGCTTCATGAAGGAAATAGCCGCAACCATTGTCCCTACTTCGCTTTCATCCTCTTCCAGTGCCAGTTCCATATGGAAATTCCCTCCTGCAAGTACCTCCATCTGCTCGGATACTTTTTTAATCGGCTGCAAAAGCTCTTTATCCGCAAATTTTATTGTCTTTACCATCTGCACAACAACATAAATGAAAGAACATGCAAACAAAACTTCAAATAATATCTGCCACATCTGCAAAAACGTCTGTTTCTGATCCATCCTGTCTAGAATGCTCTGGATAGTCTCGTCCGTCAACTGATTGATTTGTGTTACAGCGTCTGTATATTCACGTTTGAAAACACATTCGTACGCTGCTTCCATATTGCCTTGCTGCACACAGGCAATAGACTCTTCTTCCAGCGGTACAAGATTTTCCGACAGGGATACGATCCGATTCAGGCTTTCCCATTCTTCTTCCGTGAGGCCGCATGTCTCCAATGTCTCAAGCGCCTTATTCCGGTTGCGGTCCTGTTCCAGTTCTTTCATATAAGAAATACGGTATTCCTCTTCCCCCGTGACGGCATAAGACTGCACCTCATGGGTCAGTATCTTCGAACCGGTACGGTACTGGTTTAAGGCCACCGTAGTACTAAGCTGCGCATCATGTATTCTGGACATCCCAATATTAAATGAAATAAAGCCGACCAGCAGCAAAGCCCCCGCCCCTACTGCAATATATGCCTGGCTGACTAAACGTTTCAGCAAAGCCGCCTGACTTTTCCCACCTGTACTACCGCCTTCTCTTTTTTTCATATCTGCAAACCCGCCCTTCTGCGGAAGATGTAAATAAATCAATGGAACAGCCCCTCATTTCTATGCCCCTCCGCCTTTTAATATGTATAATGTTCCTCCGAAAGGCACAGGCCGGTTTCCAATCCTTCCCCATCGGGCCGGACCGATCCTTCTGCCTTCTGCTTATTAAAACAGTATATCATATAATTAGGCGTTTTGCTACGCAAACTCATAAAAATACACAAAAAATGCAATCCATAATCCAATTTTATAGTTAATATACCTTATTCCATAACCTCCCATAACCAGCACCCCCATTATCAGCCCCTTAGTAAAAATCCAATAAAAAAGTAGAAAATCCCGCGGTAATTTGGTATAATAGTTACAAAGAGACATTTTAACCGCCAGTTTATCAAAAAGGCCGAACCGTGTTCATACATGGGATATGTATTGCTGCGCTGCCCTGATACATATTCACTGTCATTAATAATACGGACGAAACTCAAACTATGTAAAATTAAGGCAGCGCAGAAATGAGGTCAGTCATGCAGACAGAAAAGCAAAAACCAAAAACCGATAAGCAAACAGGCAAACCATTTATCAGCATCGAAAAGAGGATTTCCGGCCGTTTCGGCCTGATTGTCAGCTTTTGCTGTATTGTCCTGGGGATTATTACATCTGTCTTAAGTTATATTTCATCTGTCAGCGCCGTTTCGGAAACCATTGATAATACTTCCAACGTGGCGGCGAACTATGTATCCGCTGCACTCAGCCAGTATACTGCCATTGCCTATGAAACGGGAAGTATTGCCCGGCTTGCGGATCCGGAAAAATCCGCGGAAGAAAAAAGCTCCATTTTGAACCAAAGAATTAAAGATCATGATTTTACCGGCGGTTTCCTTCTGGACAGCAGCGGTATTGACATGATTTCCGGGGAAGATCTTTCCGACAGGGATTATTTCAGGGAAGCCATGAAAGGAAACGTATATGTTTCCACCCCCGCATACAGTGAGGTTACAAACGCAGTATCCTTTGCCGTGGCCGCACCCTTGTGGGAAAACGGCATTCCCGGCACGAAACCTGTCGGTGCCGTCGTTTATGTCCCCAACGGTGAAAGCCTGAACGATATCATGCGCTCCATAAAGATCGGCAAAGGCGGCACTGCCTTTATGGTCAACTCCTCCGGGATTACCATTGCCGATATTAACTCGGAAATAGTCGGTGTCGAAGATACCCTGAATCTCGGCAATACTGACCGGAAACTGAAAAAATTCAGTCAAATATGTTCCAGAATGGTGGCCGGGGAAGACGGCACAGGCACATATACTTACGGCGGAGTAACAAAAGTAGTCGCTTATTCACCGGTTCCGGATACGGAAGGATGGAGCATTGCCGTTGCCGCTGTCAGAAATGAATTTTTAGGGAAATTTTACCTGGCCCTGATCCTCACTTTGATTTTTGTCATTGTATTTACGGTTATCGGGATCCTGAACGGCATACAGTTGGGGAAAACCGTAGCAGGGCCGATCATAACATCCGTTGAACGCCTGAAGCTTCTGTCAGTGGGGGATTTCCATTCCGATATCCCCGTACCGGAAACAAACGACGAAACGGCTACCCTGATGAACAGTCTTTCGGATACCATTCTGGAACTGAATACTGTTATTTCCGACATCAGCAACTGCCTGGCGGAACTGGCAAACGGGAATTTCCAGCTTACCATTGATAAAAATTATGACGGGGATTTCTCGTTAATCAGCGATTCCCTGCGCAACATCATTAATGCTTTAAGCGGGGCTATGAAGGAAATCGACAGCAATGCGGAAAATGTGCAAAATGGCGCCCAGGATCTGGCAGGCGCTTCCCAGATGCTGGCAGACGGCGCTACGAGCCAGGCAAGCGCAATCGAAGAATTGACCGCCACAATTACGGATATCTCAGAGAAAATAAATGTTAACGCCCAAAATGCGGAAAAGGCAAAAAAAATTGTAGAAAACATGAACGGCAAAGTGCTGGAAAGCAACCATGAAATGCAGCAGAACACAGAAGCCATGTCAAAAATCCGTCAGGCTTCCGATAAAATTGCTGAGATTATCAGCAGCATAGAAGAAATCGCCGACCAGACAAACCTTCTTGCACTCAACGCATCTATCGAAGCCGCAAGGGCCGGAGAAGCCGGAAGGGGCTTTGCAGTAGTAGCCACCCAGGTGGGACAGCTCGCAGAACAGAGTTCGGAAGCGGCCAGAAATACTGCCATTCTGATACAGAATGCCCTTGACGCCGTAGAAGAGGGAACCAGACTTGCACAGTCGGCCGCAAAATCCCTTGTTGCCGTTGTTGAAAATGCAAAAGAAGCGAACGAATCTATCATTGAAATTACAGAAGCCTCCGATACTCAGGCCGAAGCCGCCACACAGATCTCGATAGGCATTACCCAGATTGCCGAAGTTGTGGAATCAAACTCTGCGACTTCCGAAGAATGCGCGGCTTCCTCACAGGAACTTTCCAACCAGGCTGATACTCTAAAAGAGCTGGTTGCAAGATTTCGATTTTTCAAATAAGGAAAGGCAAATCTGAACAGGCAATAGAAAGGCATAGGCACAAATATGGAAGTTGTATTACAGAACCTGACAAAAAAGTTTCCGGGCCGTGACAGAAAAAATCCCTCGGATGTAATTGCCGTAAACAATTTTAATTTCAAAATCCCGGACGGCAAGCTGATAGGCCTTCTCGGCCCCTCGGGCTGTGGCAAAAGCACCACGCTCAATCTGATAAGCGGCCTGCAAAAACCCACAGGCGGCAGGATATTTTTCGGAAAAGACGACGTGACCGACCTTCCGCCCGAAAACAGAGGCATAGGGCTGGTATTTCAAAATTATGCCCTTTACCCTCACCTTACCGTTAAGCAGAATATCCTGTTTCCCCTGCAGAACCTGAAAGGAAAGGACAAGCTGTCCAAAGCAGAAATGTTGGAAAAAGCAATAGCCGCCGCAAAACTTGTCCAGATTGAGGGGCTTATGGAACGCAAACCCCGTGAACTCTCCGGCGGACAGCAGCAGCGCGTGGCAATTGCCCGCGCATTGGTCAAAATGCCCCGTGTGCTCCTGCTCGACGAACCGCTTTCCAATCTCGATGCCCGCCTGCGTCTGCAGACCAGGGAAGAAATACGCAGGATCCAGCGCGAAACGAAAATCACTACTATTTTTGTTACCCATGACCAGGAAGAGGCCATGAGTATTTCCGATATGATTGTTGTTATGAAAGACGGTATCATCCAGCAAATCGGCAAGCCCCAGGAGGTTTATGACAACCCTGCAAACTTATTTGTTGCAAGGTTTCTCGGTACGCCTCCCATCAATGTGTTTGAAGGCTGTATCCGGGGCGGAAAGCTTTATATCGGAGAGGACGCCGTCTTAACCCCAAAAGACATCCCGGATCAGGACGTTTATGCCGCTATCCGTCCGGAAGGCTTTATCTGCCGGGCGGACGGCGTACTTAACTGCAGCCTTAAGGGCATCGAAGTGATGGGGCGTGATATCAGCATCGTGGCTGCAAACGGCGCAGCAATAACCCCTGCCATCCGGGTTATTGCAAATGCCGGCGACACGGAAAATGCGGAATACTTCGAAGAGGGAGCCTCCGTCCGTTTCCATCTCATCCCCCGTAAGGTTTTCCTTTTCCATAAAGAAACAGAAGAAAGAATCTACTATAAGGAAGCAAAAGAAAGAATTTACGATAAGGAGTCCTGATTATGAGAAAAAAGTTTTCTTCCTGCGGCAGTTTAAAGGGCTGGCTGTATCTTCTGCCGGCAATACTCTTTCTGGGAGCCTTCATGGTGTATCCCCTTGTTGATGTTCTTATTTATTCTTTTGAAGAAGGATATAACTCTGCCTCCCAGACCTATTTCGGAACAGGCACTTATAACTACTCCTATGTACTGCACGATCCTTATTTTTTACAGGCGGTGAAAAATACATTTATCCTTGTTATAATTACCGTCCCGCTGTCTACCGGGATTGCCCTCTTAATCTCGGCAGGGCTGAATTCCATCACTCCCCTGCGCGAGCTGTTCCAGACTATATATTTCCTGCCCTATGTCACTAATACGCTGGCAGTCGGCCTGGTATTTATGATCCTGTTCAAAAAAACCCCTTACTCTGACAGCCTGGTCAACCTGCTCATAACCTTCTTCGGCGGAAACAGCGTGGATTTTATTGACGGCCCTTACCCGGCCAAAATGTTTGTCCTTTGTTTTTACACAATCTGGGTTGTCATGCCCTTTAAGATCCTGATCCTTACCAGCGCCCTTTCCTCCGTCAATCAGGAATATTACAATGCGGCGAAAGTGGACGGTACATCCAACTTCCGGATCTTTATGAGAATTACGCTGCCCATGATTTCCCCTATGATTTTCTATCTGATTATCACAGGCTTTATCGGCGCATTCAAAGCATACAGTGATGTGGTTGCCCTGTTTGGCACCGATCTGAATGCCGCCGGAATGAATACCATTGTCGGATATGTCTATGATATGCTGTATGGCGACAGCGGCGGCTATCCTTCCTATGCTTCGGCAGCGGCCATTCTATTGTTTGCCATTGTGCTCACCATTACATTCATTAATTTACTGATCAGCCGTAAAAAAGTGCATTATTAGACTACCCGCATTTTAAAAATCAATGACGGGAACGGAAAATACAGGAGGTAAAAATGGATACTGAAATGAATTATCGGAAAATAGAAAAAGCCGCCCAATCCCGGAAAAGAATAGCCGGCATAATTGTCTATGCCCTTCTAACCCTATGGGCGGTTATCGTATTATTTCCTTTTTACTGGATGATCCTGACTTCGGTAAAAAGTTACAGCGCCTACAACTCAGAATATATCCCACAGTTTTTTACATTATCCCCTACCCTCCGGAATTATGCAGATGCATTTACTACGGTATCTCTCGGAAGGTATCTGGCCAATACCGCAATTTTTACCGTGCTGACTACGGCGGCTATGCTGTTTGTGATTACGCTTGCCGCCTTTGCTTTTGCCAGGCTTGATTTCAAAGGGAAAAATATTGTATTCCTTATTTTTCTCTCCCTCATGATGATTCCGGGCGAACTGGTAATTATCACCAACTTTGTAACAATTACTAACCTGGATATGCGGAATTCTTTTGCGGGACTGATCCTTCCCTCCATAACATCTGTCTTTTATATTTACCTGCTGAAAGAAAATTTTGAACAAATCCCGGACAGCCTGTATTATGCGGCAAAGGTGGACGGCACTTCCGACTTAAAATATCTGCTGAAGGTGATGATCCCCATTTCCAGGCCCACACTCATTACAATAACTATCTTAAAAGTAATTGAATGCTGGAATTCTTATGTATGGCCCAGGCTGATCACCGATGATGAAAATTATTTTCTCGTTTCGAACGGTATCCAGGAAATCCGGGAAAACGGTTTTGGACGTGAAAATATCCCGGCAATGATGGCAGCGGTCGTTGTAATTTCTGTCCCGCTTATCGTCTTATTCCTGATCTTCCGCCGTAAGATTATGGAAGGAGTACCCAGAGGAGGTACAAAAGGATGATGAAAAAAAAGAAATTAATAACTTATTTATCTTTCGCGCTGCTTATGTTAAGCAGTATGCTGATACTGCCCGGCTGCCATGGCACGGCAGGCCTGGCTGCCTTTGAAGTTCCCGAGGACTTTGACCTTACCGGAGAATATGAAATTACATTCTGGGCAAAAAATGATACAAACAAGACACAGACTGCTATTTATGAAAAAGCCATCGCAGACTTTGAAAACCTGTATCCCAATATAACGGTAAATCTGCGGCTGTATACGGATTACGGGAAAATCTACAACGATGTAATAACAAATATCGCAACCAATACCACCCCGAATGTCTGCATAACCTATCCCGACCATATTGCGACATATCTGACAGGGAGCAACCTGGTAGTCCCCCTCGAGGAATTGTTTGAAAACAGCAAATACGGCCTTGCCGGCAGCGAAGTACGGTTCGACTCACCTTCCGTCAGCGAAATCATTCCTCAATTACTGGAGGAATGCTCCTTTGAAGGCCATTATTATGCCATCCCCTATATGCGCTCCACAGAAGCATGCTATATCAACAAAACTTACGTGGAAAACCTCGGATATACCCTCCCCGATACGCTGACCTGGGATTTTATATGGGAAGTTTCGGAAGCGGCCATGGAAACGGACGCAGACGGAAACTTTACCGTTAACGGCCAGAAAGTTATGATTCCGTTCATCTACAAATCCACCGACAATATGATGATACAGATGCTAAGACAAAAGGATGCCGGTTATTCCACAGAAAGCGGTGAGATACTGCTTTTTAATGAAACTACGGGCGGACTGCTGGAAACCATTGCTGAACACACCAGGACCGGTGCTTTCTCTACTTTTAAAATATCCGGCTACCCTGCCAACTTCCTGAATGCCGGACAGTGCATTTTTGCCGTAGATTCCACTGCAGGGGCCACATGGATGGGAACCGACGCCCCCCTGTCCGACATCAGCAAAGATAAGCTTGTCCGGTTTGAAACCGCAGTTATGACTGTGCCGCAGTTTGACCCTTCCAATCCGAAAATGATTTCCCAGGGGCCCTCCGTATGCATTTTTAACAAAACCGATCCGCAGGAGGTTATGGCATCCTGGCTCTTTACCCAATACCTTTTAACCAATGATGTGCAGATTGCCTACTCGGAAACGGAAGGTTATGTACCGGTTACCACTAAGGCCCGGGAATCGGCAGATTACCAGGATTACCTGTCGAGATGCGGAGAGAATAACACGGAATACTATGATGTAAAAATCAAAGCCGCCAAACTTCTGCTTGACCATGTTGACCATACCTTTGTCACCCCCGTGTTTGCCGGTTCCGCCTCCCTGCGGGATGCCGCCGGGCAGCTCATTGAAAATACGGTAAAGTCCGTCCGGCGCGGCCAGGAAGCCGGAGGGGAATATACGGAAAAGCTCTACGCGGATATTACCTCACTGTACCGTCTGGATCAGCCGGACAGCCAAAATCCCCTGCTTTCCGCCGGTAAAGAAGATCTTGGAAAACTGCCTGCGACATCCGTTATCTTATTGTCCTCGCTTGCAGGAGCCTGGATATTGATTATCCTGTATACAGTCCTGCAGGCATTGAAAAAGAAATAGCCGGTTCCGGTATCCCTCTGCTTTTTGCATTGTTTTGCATCTTTCATCCAAAACAATGCAAAAAGCAGAAAGGATGCCAAAACCGGCCTAAACCAATGTCATTAACTTAAGCTTCCCGGAGCGCCGCAGACCACATATCTCATCCGGACGCGCTTTCGCTCAGCGGCAGACGCAACGGCACTAAGGCGCCAAAACACGTCGCCTAAGTGCCGGCGTCTTTCGATGGTCCGGATTGAGATATATGGTCTGCAGCACCCCGAAAAGCTTAAGTTAATGACATTGGGCCTAAACTGCACCCTTTATTTTGCTGCCGTTACGGAAGTAATATGCGGGTTCACCCCTTCATACCAGTACAGGAAACCTTCCATATCAATTTTGTCACCGATATTCAATGCTTTTACCGCATTATAAACATCTGTGGTATTATCACACAGGTAAGACTCTACGGTAAAAGTATAAGTTTCCCCGTTTAAAGAAACATTAAAATAAAGATCATCACCGTCCTGTCCGGAGCCGTCCCAATTGTAAAGGAATGCCACGTCGTTTCCGCTGTCGTCCTGTCCTGCCGCTTCCACTGTCATCCCCTTGAACGATACAAACTTGTTCTGATGCTCGATCAGTTCATCAGAACCAAGAAGGGATGTGACATCCATGGCCGGCGCGATATAACTGCCCTCCACGATTTCAAAGGTTCCGTCCATAATCTCGATTTCGCCGGACCATTCTCCCTTATACCCGGTAATTTTAATTTTTGTCCCAGGGGTAAGCTTCTCATAATCCTCTTCGGAACATGCCATATTATATGCAAAATAAGCACCGTCCTTGTCCTGCGTATAGACGGTAGCCTGATTCTCCCACCAGGACTGTTTCGCCTGTACATAAGTTTCTACTACTACCTCGGAATCCAGGGCGGCATTCATATATTCCTCATAAGTCATGACGCCTTCCGATTTAACTTCTGCGTCCTGGGCGGCGTCTGCCTCTTCAGAGCCCGCGGCATCTTCCGTTTCACCATCCGCTTCTTTGGAAGTATCCGCTTCTTCCTGGTTCGCGGTATCCTCCGCATTTTCCGCCTGGGAATCCGCATCCTGGGCTGTATCCCCGCTGTCGGCATCCGATTCCGCGGAGTTTGCGGCGCCTTCTGTTTCCGTATCCGCATTCCCGGCAGTATCCCCGCCATTAGAGCCACACCCCGCACATGTAAATACAAGTGCCGATGCCAGTAATAAAGCTGCAATCTTTTTCATCTTCTTTTCCTCCCTGCTGCGCTCTCCTCATAACCGGTTATCCAACATATAGCACAGCCACTGCATATTTATAAACATCAACATAAGTATACATGAAATCCTTGAGAAATCAATAGTATATTGCGGATTTTTGTATTCTAAGGTTACAGTTCACTTCCAATGTCATTAACTTAAGAAAAAAATGCTGTCAAACGCAAGGGAAGCATTTAAG
>CANDKY010000133.1 GCA_947385425.1 uncultured Lachnospiraceae bacterium
ATACCAAGCACTCGCTATTTGCATCATTGCCGCGTTGGTCTACACTCCGTTTCGGGTCCGTGCTAAACATGCGCCACCGGCACATAGCACCGTCAGCAGGCGTGTCCACCGCATCGCTTCCTTCCTCCGCCTTGCACTGATACAAATATCAAGCACTTTGTATACAAGGATTAAGAAAACGGTGTACTAGAAAACGCGCCCATGCGCCGCCTTAGCGGCATATTTCCACTGCATAGGCTGTGCATAAACAACATGCTGCCGCCCTGCGGCAGCACAAACCCAGCCATGAAAAACCTGGAAGAACGCCGCTTTCCCGGCGTTCTTCCGCGTGATTAAGCTCTTAGGCGGCGTCCTTTGACGCCTTAGAGCTTCTTTTCACGCTAAAAACAGAAGAACACACAGCCTTCCCGCCATATATCCTTCTGTTATTATTCTCAAATATGTCCCTGTTATTCCATCCCCGGCGCCATATTATGCCGGAAGCTGCGCCATAGCTTCTTTGATTTTCTCCTGCACATTATCCCGCTTATTGGATGTTGCGGTTATCCCCATCGCCAGAGACGGGGCTACTACGGAGTCTTTATACATGCGGCACTCTTCATCCACGCGTTTCAGATATTTTTCCGTCTCCCCCTGTTTTACAAGAGGGATCAATATGGCAAAAATATCATCTTCCATCCTTCCGATTAAATAATCCTTCTCCGCAGTCTTTCCTAAAATCGATGCAGTCAACTGTACAAGGATATCCCCGCTTTCCTTTCCCAGGTTCTTTACGGTATCCCTCCAGTGTTTCAGTTTCACTGCGATAACGGTGGTAGGGTAAATTTCCGCGCGGTTCAGCACATAGGCACGATCCATCATATATTCCGCCGTAAACAGCCCGGTGAGCGGATCATCCCGCATTGTCAGCTTCTTCTTCGACAAAAGCTGCATCTCTATATACTGCTGCCTCCCGTAAGTAAGCAATGCCGGCACCAGCGACTGCATAACTCCGTATGCCTCCTGCTTTGCGTCCTGGTCCATATCACCAAAATCAATCCCCAGCCTGCACATAGCGCTGTTTTCTTCCCTCTTATCCAAAAAGAATTCAATATGGTAATCCTCTTCCAGACATTTCAGGTGGCTTTCCAGATATCTTGCAACCGGCTCTTCAATTGTCCCATAATAAACGGCATCATCCACTGTCTTGGTATTCTCAAATTTCATCTGTTTACCCTCCCTAAATCTTTAAACCCTTTTTCAGCCGCTCCTGATACCCAGGGGAACTTTTTATATACAGTTTATTATCAAACATTTCATACTCCGCATCCGAAATCTTATCCAGCAAGTGCTCCTCCACATTCGTCTTATAAACAATCCCCACTGCCACGGAAGGCGCCAATACCTCATCCTCCTCATAAGCCATGCAGGCTTCCTGCACGCGTTTGCAGTAATCCTCCGCCTCCCCGTCTTCCGCCATGGGGATAAGCACTGCAAACACATCGCCATCAATCCTTCCGATTATGTACTCCCGTTTTGCCTCCCTCTTTACAATGGACGCCACTATCTGAATAAGGTTGTCGCTCTTCTCCACACCGAAATTATCATATACAAACTTCCAGTCATTAATATTCACATTAATAACCGCAACCGGGACCACACCGGACTGATCCAGTGCCTGCAGCCGGTTTTCCAGATGATTTTTACAGTATACACCCGTCAGGATATCTTTCTCCTCACTGTGTAATTTCTGATGATGCCCGTTTTCCAGCCTTGCTTCCAATTCATCAATATAAGCGGCGGACTCTTTCTGCAAATAAGTCTCTGTCCCCAGTGACGCCAGGACATCCATGGCAAGCCCGAGCATCCTCTTTGCCGCTTCCCTTCTTTCCTCAGCCACTCCCTCATAACGCACATACAAATGCCCTACTGTCCGCTCTGCAATCCGAAGCTTCTTCCCCGGCTCATTGACCACATCCGGTTCAAAACCATCAAAATCGCCCAAAACAACCGCTTTCTCCCCATGCCGGTCAGTAAGGAGCAAATCCATCCCATACTCCTGCGAAATCTCCGTCAAATACTCTGTCAACATATCCAATGCATATAAATTCCTTATTGCATAGTTCTTTATGTTCTCTTTTATCCGCTTTTCATAAGAAACTACATTATAATCCATAGCCCATCCCTCTCACAGTCCAAGGTATTCTATTGCCTCATTATCATAGTATACCTTTTTTTATGCATTTTGTCCATGGATTTTCACATTTTTATTCTTACACTTCAACCTTTTGCCACAAACGCATTCCCGGCGCTTCCTTTTGCAAAAACAACCTGATACCCGCTCTCATCCACATCGAATTCCATTCCTCCCTGGCTGCCCTTTTTCCCATCTTCCTTTTTCTCCGGCAGCCGTTTATAGGCGTCGCTCTTCGTAAATTCCATATATACATCTTTCAGCGCCGCAACCAGCATCCCCTTATCCGGATCCTTATCGCTGATACCGGATACTGCCCTAGAAAATACTTCCTGCGCTTCTTCCTTCGACTTACAGCTTTTGAGATTGTTTTCCAACATTTTCCTCATAGCCTGCACGCGCAATGCCTTCTGGTACATGACAGGATCCGTCCTTGCCAGGAAACTGAGCTCATCCGGAGTCAGCTCCTTCCCCATCTGCAATTTTGCATAAACCCTGGCCGCGTACTCTTCTTTGCTTTCCCCTCTCCTGCCCTCTTCCCGCATACGGTAATACCACTCCAGCATCTGCTGGTTTACGGGGATCTGCCCGCCCTCTTTGCCTGATGCCGCCTTTTGCTGCCATCCGCCCGCGCCCTGACGATCCCGGCCTATATTTGCACTCATCTCCATTGCCATATATCCTCCCGCCTCTTTTTCCCGCTTTACAATTTCCCTGGCCATGTTTGAAAAATCATTCCGTTTTTCAAACACGCTCTAAGGAATCCACCATCCTGATACCCCCTTAGGGCAATGCCTGCTACGCCTCCCTCATTCGGGGCAAACCTCTCACAAACTGTGACGCACATCTGGCGAAAAGCAGAGTTAAACAGACTCTGAGCAAATCGCCATTATCTCCGCCACACTCAAACTCTTACTCAGCGGAGGCTTCTCAATATAGACATCCTCCCCCACCGCACGCTCTATGGCAATTTTTTCATTCAGCTGATGGATTTCATCCTGCCTTGCCAAATATTTCTTCCATGCCAGCTTCTCCTGCAACTTCTTCCGGATCCGCTTCTTACGCAGCCTCTCTTCTTGCAGGCGTTCCTGTTCCCTTTTGTTTTCTTCCCGGATACGTTTCAGTTCCTCATCCCATTTCTTCAGCTTTTCCTCCCAGCTCTCTTCCTCTTTCGTCCCCTTATTCACACTATCCTGCCCTGCTGTTTTTACAGCCTTCGGACTGTTTTTGACTATCCTCTCCCGGTAATAAGACATATCCATGTTATAATCCCCGATATCCATATCCGCCCTCCCTGCCGTATAAAACCGGAAAAGCGCCGATATTCCCGGAATCCATCCCCACATCAGCGCTTTCCATAGCTTCTTTCCATATAAAAACTGTTGATATTTTTAATACCATTTTCTAATACAATCCGTCAACCATAAGCCCTTTCATATCTTCTTCCAGCAGCTTTGCTTCCCGCAGCATCTTATCCACTGTTTTCTGCAAATCTTCCTGCTGTTCGGCAATTTCCAGCACCTTGTTGTTTTCTTCCGCCTTTCCGGCCTGCGGGGCATCCGTGCTCTCCGCTATCTGTTCCATCTGGCCTGCCTGTTCGGACGCTGCCTCCTTAATTGCCTGCGTAAGCTCCTCCTGTGTCTCCTTCTTCTCTTCGGCAGCCTCTTCTTTCTTCTCCTCTTCTTCCTTCTCTTCTGCTTTCTTCTTCGCTGCCTCCACGATCTCTTCCAGCTTCTCGTCCACATATGCCTTCGCATCCTGAACCAGCATACCGATAATATCATCGGAAGCCGCATCCATTATGCTGTCCGCCGCTTCATAAGCCTTCGTAATGCCTTTATAGCTCGTTTTCAGAAGCCCTTGTTTCAGCCCGGTTACTGTGGAAGTATTCCCGCGCCTTTCACCCTCCAGCTTCTCTATCTCCTTTTCCAGCCGCTTTATGACCTCATCCGTATCCAGAGATGTACGTTGGTATGTTGTCAACTGCGAGGTATCCATTCCGGCCACCTGTTTCAGTTCATCAGCCGTCAGCCCTTTCCAGTCGCCCGAATCCATGGCCCCTCTTACCTTACGGATCAAATCCAGTTGTTTCTGCTCTTCGCTGTCCGGCATGATACCATGCTGCTCCCGCATCGCTTCCTGCCCGTCCTTAAACTCCTTTATCTGTTCCCGGAGAGAGCCAATCTCTTTCCCGATATCCCTGTTCCTTGTCCGCAGTTCATCCATCGTATCCGTTACTTCGTTATCCCTGCCAAACTGATCCATGAGCATCTTATTGGCCTGTTTCCTTGCCTGCGCACGCCGCTGTTCCACACGGTCCGCGCCGGGCTGGTTCAAATTCCCGATAAAAACCGACCCGTTCTTTACCTGTCCGTTACCGTCTTTCCCGTTCCCCGCACTGCCTGACACACCGATCCTTGTTTCTGCGTTCCCGGCTAACCCTGCCAGATTGATCGTCACTGTTCCCATACTTCATCCTCCTTGAATTCCCTGTTTGGGAGAAAGTCCTTTTCCTCCCAAAAATTGCTCCCTGTTTCTGCCGGCTTCCCTGAATGCCTGCTATACCGTATTACAGTTAACAACATCAGAAATTTCGCTTTCGGCCCTGCAAAAGCTTTCGCACACGGCTTTGGCAGGAGCCGGAAGCAGAAATTTATTATATCGCTTATTGTATATATCGGCATTTTCTTCCTGTTTATAAATATCACTTCCGCACTTTTTCGGCTGCAGGGAACCAACACCTGCTTTCTCAATCTTCGCTGCGCCTTCCGCCAAACAGCAAGACCAGCCGCAATAGCTGCAGTATGGACGAAGCGGCCGCTGCCACATAAGTCAGAGCCGCCGCCGTAAGCACTTTCCTGCAATACCCGGTTTCCTGCCCTCCAGTAATGCCATAATCCTGCATCATCGCCAGAGCCCTGGAAGATGCATTGAATTCTACCGGAAGCGTCACCACCTGGAACAATACTGCCAGTGCAAATACCCATATCCCCACCTGTACCAAAGTAGAGTTCAGCCCAAGCAGCACTCCCAGCAAAATCATGGGGATCCCCAGCCTGGAACCGATATTTGCCGCAGGCACCAGCGCGCTCCTTAACTTTAACGGCCCGTACCCCTGCTGGTGCTGTACCGCGTGCCCGCACTCATGGGCCGCCACGCCGACAGCCGCCACGGATGCTGCCCCGTAAGTAGTATCCGACAGACGCAGCACCTTGTTTTTCGGATCATAATGATCGGTCAGTTCCCCCCTGACCCTTTCAATCCGCACATCATGGATCCCCGCACTGTTCAGAATACGCGCCGCAGCCTCCGCCCCGGTCATGCCGCTCATACATCTGACTTTGGCATATTTGCTGTAAGTGCTGTTCAGTTTCATACTGGCACCGATACATAAAACCGCCCCTATCAGCACCAGGAAATAAGTAGGATCAAAATGAAAACCATAAAATCCAAACATGGCATCTACCTCCTGTAATAGCAATCTTTCACGATAAAACATTCCCTTCTTCCAGAGGGTATCCCAACAGGAAGTCCTTTACCGGCATGCGCTTCTTCCCCTCCAACTGTACCTGCAGCACCTTTAACAGCCCCTTCCCTGTCCTGACATAAAAGGCATCCCTTGCCACCTTTTCAATCCTTCCGGCCATACTGCCCTCCGGCACTTCCCGTAAATCCCCCTCTTCTTCCAATACCGGCTCACACTCCCATATTTTCAGCACTTTCCCATGATAAGAAGTATATGCGCTGGGCCATGGGTTCAGCCCCCGCACCAGCCGATCCAGGGTAACGGCATCTTCTGACCAGTCCATATGCCCCATGGATTTGCTCAGGAGGGATACATAAGTCGCCTCTTCCTCCTTCTGCTTCTCCGGCTTAAACCCGCCCTGCTCTATCCTGGGCAATGCCTCCGCAATCAGCTTTGCGCCCGCCTCGCGCAGTTTATCATGCAGGCTCTCCCCGGTTTCCCTCTGCGCCACAGGCACCGTACATTTAAACAGCATATCCCCGGTATCTATCCCCCTATCCATCTGCATGATAGTAACCCCGGTTTCCTTCTCCCCGTTCAAAATCGCCCACTGTATCGGCGATGCGCCGCGGTATTTCGGCAAGAGAGAAGCGTGGATATTAATACAGCCATAGCGGGGCATGGACAATATCTCCTCCGTCAGAATCTGCCCGAAAGCCGCCACCACAAAAACATCCGCCCCATAACCCCTTAGAACCTCCACTGCCTCCGGCGCCCTCACCTTCACCGGCTGGAATACAGGTATTCCATACTTCAATGCGCACTGCTTCACGGGCGACATCTGTATCCCCTTTCCCCTGCCCTTGGGCTTATCCGGCTGCGTCACTACTGCGCACAACTGATGCCCGGCCTGCACGACGGCCTCCAAAGCGCCCACCGCAAAATCCGGCGTACCCATAAAAACGATTCTCATTCCTCTTCCACCTCTTCCGAATTCCTCAAAGGCCCTTCCACCTTCTCCACATACAAATGCCCGTCCAGATGATCCAGCTCATGGCAAATAGCACGGGCCAGCAATTCCGTAGCTTCTATTTCATACGGCTCCATATTCTCGTTATAAGCGACTGCCTTCACGTAACCGGGCCTGGTAACAATCCCTGTCTTCCCCGGTACGCTTAAACACGCCTCATACCCTCTCTGCTCCCCGCTCTGCTCTATGATCTTAGGGTTAATCATCACATAAGGATCCTCCCCGGTTACGTCGATTACAACAATACGTTTTAAGATTCCCACCTGCGGCGCCGCCAGCCCTACACCTGCCGATTCATACATTGTATCCAGCATATCGTCAATCAATTCCTGTATGCGGGGAGTTACCTCCCTGACCTCCTTACATGCCTTATTTAATACATCCTCTCCCATTTCTCTTACGTTGCGAATCGCCATTTCCTTCCATTCCTTTCCTGATTTTCCATTTATTGATTTATACACGCCCAAAATTCCCGGCCTGCCCCCATATATCTAACGCCCCTATACAACACTGTAACACAATACGGCTTATCTGTCAGCCATTCTTAAATGAGATTTTAAACAGGCTCTTAATAAGCCCGCACAGGATCAAAGTCAAACTGTATGCTTTCCTTCCGGATCTCCTTCCTTGCCTCCTTTTCCTCCCAGAACTGTTCCGTCCGGTTTTTCACTTCTACCAGTTTCCCATAATCCTCATGTTTTACATACAGCATAAAACGGTAAATATCATTAATTCTCCCCACGGAAGCCGGGGCAGGGCCGATCACATGCATATGCCCGCCCGGTATCGCCCTTTCCGGCACCTGTCCGCCCGTTTCCGCCGCCAAGTCCAAACCGCCTTTTCCCGCCTGCAGCGCCGCATTTTCCTGCTCCGCAAACCCGCGCACAAGCGCGCCGATCTCCTCTGCCAGCTTCCGCCCCGTCTCTTCCCCGGCGGAAGCTACCAGCACCGCCAGCATATGGGCGGCCGGCGGATAGGCCAGCATTTCCCGGTACAGGATTTCTTCTTCATAAAATCCTTTATAATCCTGCTTTGCCGCATATACGATACTGTAATGCTCCGGGTCGTAAGTCTGGATTACCACTTCGCCGTGCCTGCCTCCCCTGCCCGCGCGTCCCGCCGCCTGCGTCAGCAACTGGAACGTCCTCTCCCCGGCCCGGTAATCGCCCACATGCAGCGACAAATCCGCCGCCAGTATCCCCACCAGCGTTACATTCGGAAAATCATGCCCCTTCACAATCATCTGCGTACCCACCAGGATATCCGCCTCCCCGTTGGCAAAAGCATTCAATATTTCCTCATAACTGTCCTTTGTCCGCGTGGTATCCGCGTCCATCCGCAGCACCCTGGCTCCCGGGAATTCCCGCCCGATGGCCTCCTCGATCTGCTGTGTCCCGGCACGGAAACCGAGAATATATTTGGAACCGCAGGAAGGGCAGTTTTTCACTGTCGGCTGTTCATAACCGCAATAGTGGCAGACCAGTTTCCCATTCTTATGCTCGGAAAGGGATACATCGCAATGGGGGCATTTCATCACATGCCCGCATGCCCTGCAGGAAATAAACCCCGCATATCCCCGCCGGTTCAGGAATAAAATACTCTGTTCCCTTTTCCTCAGCCTGTCTTCCAACAGCCCATGGAGCTTGCGGCTGAACATGGAACGGTTCCCTCCCCGCAGTTCTTCCCGCAGATCCACAATATAAACCTCCGGAAGCTCGCCGCCTGCCTGCCGCCTGGTCAGTTCATACAGCCTGTACCTGCCCTTCTTCACCCGGTAATACGCCTCCAGCGAAGGGGTTGCCGAACCAAGGACGACAAGGGCATCCTCCATGGAAGCGATTTCCTCCGCCGTTTCCCTCGCATGGTATTTCGGCATCGTTTCGCTTTTATAAGTATTTTCATGTTCTTCATCTATGATAATCAGCCCCAGATTGGGGAAAGGGGTAAACAAGGCTGACCGCGGGCCGATAATTACGTCAATTTCCCCCTTTTTTGCCCGCTCCCACTGATCATACTTTTCCCCGGCCGAAAGGGTGGAATTCATTACCGATACCCGGCTGCCGAAACGCATATAAAACCGCAGCACCGTCTGATAGGTCAAAGCGATCTCGGGTATCAGTACAATCGCCTGCTTCCCCCGCTTCACGATCCCTTCTATTAAAGCCAGGTAAACTTCCGTCTTCCCGCTGCCTGTAATCCCATGGATCAGGCAGGTTGCCTTCCTCCCTCCGTCAAAATCGGCCAATATCGCTTCCGCCGCTCCCTGCTGTTCCTCGCTCAGCGTTTTTTCCTTCCCGTAATTTTCCATCCTGGCATCGGAAGGGCCGGCTGTTATTTTCACCGGGTTCCGGTAGCCGCGCTGCGAAGACACTTCTATCGCGCCCTGGCCTTCCAAAGCTTTCACTGTCTGGGAAGAAATATGGAGTTTACCGGTAACTAACGGCATCGGGAGCTCACCCGCCTGCAGCAGTTCCTGCAGCAGCCTGGCCTTCCCCGTATAATGCTTCCTGGCGCATTCCTCCAGAAGCCGTCCCGCCTCTTCTTTTGAAAGCAGCAGGCGGCAGCTCCTCTTCTCTGCATTTTTCACTTTCTGCTTAACCGGGAGGACGGTTTTCAATGCCGTTATCATCGTGGAACCGTACTGCTCCTTCATCCAGGCCGCCAGACGGATATAACGGTCCTGCGCACGCACGCCCTTTTCTTCCACGCCGGCTATCGCTTTCAGTTTTTCCGGCGCATACTCCGCCTTATCCGTAAGGCCGACGCAATATCCCTTCCGCAGATGGTTCCCCGCCCCGAAAGGCACGGACACAAAGCTTCCCAGCTTCACCCTGCCCGCCAGTTCCTCCGGGACAATATACTGGAACGTCCGGTCTACCTTCTCATGGGATATATCGATTATGATGTTTGCATATCTTCCTTCCATCCGCGCTCCTTTAAGATATCCCGGATCAAATCCCTTTCATCCATCGGGTATTTTACCCCTTTTATCTCCTGATAATCCTCATGCCCCTTCCCGGCCAGGACAATAATATCCCCCGGCTCCCCATGGTCAATGGCATAGGCGATTGCTTCCTTCCGGTCACAGATTTCCACATATTTGCCTTCCGTCCTGCCAATCCCGGTCTTAATGTCCTCTATAATGGCCTGCGGCTCCTCAAACCTGGGGTTATCTGAAGTAATTATCGTTAGATCCGCCAGCCTCCCGCTGACCTCCCCCATCTCATAACGCCGCAGCCTGGAGCGGTTCCCCCCGCACCCAAACAGGCAGACCAGGCGGTTCGGCTCATATTCCCGCAAAGTGCCAAGCAGGCTTTCCAGACTCATGGCATTGTGGGCATAATCAATCATCAGCGTAAACGTATCGGATACTTTTACCATCTCTATCCTGCCCTTCACCTTTGCTTCCGGAAAAGCCCGGCGGATCACCGCCTCCTCCACTTTAAAATGCCGGCAGATCGCGATTGCCGTCAGGGCATTATAGACACTGAACCTCCCCGGTGTCGTCACTTCCACCCGGAAATCCATCTTCCCCTCCACCCGGAAAGACACGCCCAGCTCACCCGGTTTCTTTATCAGTTCCAGATCCCCGGCACGCAGATCCGCATCCGGTGAAAACCCATAAGTCTCCAGTTCGCACGTATGGCCCGCCGTTACCTGCGCCCAATGGGAATCATCCCGGTTCACGATACCCACCCTGCACTGGCGGAACAAAAGCCCCTTGCAGGCCAGATATTCTTCAAAATCCGCATGTTCGTTCGGGCCGATATGGTCAGGCTCTATATTGGTAAAAATACCATAATCAAAGACAAAGCCCTGAGAACGGTGCAGCATAAGCCCCTGGGAAGAAACCTCCATCACCACCGCATCGCATCCCGCATCCGCCATTTGCCGCAGGTATTCCTGCAGCAAATATGACTCCGGCGTGGTATTCACCGCATGGATTCTCTTTTCCCCGATAATAACCTCTATCGTCCCGATCAGCCCCACCTTATGCCCCGCATGTTCCAGGATGGATTTTACCATATAGGTTGTCGTCGTCTTGCCCTTCGTCCCGGTTATGCCTATCGTCTTCATTTTCCCTGCCGGATTGCCGAACCACTCCGCGGCAATAAACGCCATGGCGTAACGGGTATCGGCTACTTTGATAACCGTCACCCCTTCCGCCGCTATGTCCCGCTCCACCACCAATGCTTTCGCACCCTTTTGGGCCGCTTCCGCCGCAAAAGCATGCCCATCCGCATTTGCCCCGGCAATGCAGATAAACAGGCACCCCGGCGTCACTTTCCGTGAATCATACACCACTGCGTCCACCTGCGTGTCCACCGTCCCGGCCAGGCATTCGTAGTCAATCCTGCCTAACAATTTACTTAATGTTTTCATATTTTCATACTGCCTCACTTTCTTTGCCAACCAGCCCCATTCCCCATTTTATGCAATCCAGGCACAAAAATTCCCGCGTATACGGCTGGCGCCCCGCTCCCTCCGGGAGGGTACAGGGGTTCCAACTGCGCAACAATATAAAAACAGGATATCACGGAACTATATTTTTTTCAAACTTTTATGTTTATACGAATTTTATTTTTTTTACATAATTTGAACACATATTCTTCACATTTACAGGGTATAGTAGTATTCGGATAGTTGAAAAACTCACTATCTCCCCCCTCATAAGAAAATACAAAAAGCCCGGGAAACCGGGCTTTTTGTATTTTACGTTATAGTTCACTCGCCAATGTCATTAACTTAAGCTTTTCGGGGTGCTGCAGACCATATATCTCAATCC
>CANDKY010000134.1 GCA_947385425.1 uncultured Lachnospiraceae bacterium
TATATGGTCTGCAGCACCCCGAAAAGCTTAAGTTAATGACATTGGGAGTGAACTGCAACCCGGGCCGCAACATTTTTCATAAGTTTGAGAAAAATGCTTGCATGATGCCATAAGCTGTGGTACAATGAAAAAGCTGTTTGGTGGAATTGAAAAGATGTTTTGCCGGGCAGGGCGGAATGAAAGCAAAAACATAATTTATTCATAGAGAGGTGAAGAAGATGAAAGAAGGAATCCATCCTAAGTACCAGCAGGCTACTGTAACCTGCAACTGCGGAAACACATTCGTAACAGGTTCTACAAAACCGGAGATCCATGTGGAAGTTTGTTCTAAATGCCATTCGTTCTATACTGGCCAGCAGAAGACGGTACGTGCTGACGGGCGTATTGATAAGTTCAACAGGAAATATGGCGTTAAGTAAATTTGTTGCAAACAGGTTTGGGCAAAGAGATTTGCATGAAAAGGTTGAGGTAATTGCTATCTCAACCTTATTTAATGCACAGGAATCCTTTCTGTTCAGTATATGTGAGGAAGCGGATTATTATGAAAAGAGACAAAGGCAACCGGTATTCCGGCATTGGCGGGCAGGCAGTGCTGGAAGGTGTGATGATGAAGAATAAGGATAAATATGCGGTGGCAGTACGTAAACCGAATGGTGAGATAGACGTGGAGGTAGATGTTTACCGGGGGATCATGCACGACAGTGTATGGAAGAAAATCCCGTTTGTCAGGGGGGTTTTCAATTTCCTGGATTCCATGGTGCTGGGAATGAAAACCCTGAACCATTCCGTTTCTTTTTACGAGGATGAGGATGCGGGCGAGACGGCGGCGGACAAGGTGATGGGGAAGCTGTTTAAGGATAAGGCGGAAAGTGTTATGCTGGGGATGGTAACTGTCTTTTCCATTCTCCTTGCCGTAGCGTTTTTTATGATCCTGCCTTATTATGTCACATCATTGTTTGATGAGTATATACGGAATGCGTCTGTACTGGCAATTTTGGAGGGCGGGATCCGGATACTGGTTTTTGCCGGTTATATCGTGGCTATTACGATGATGAAGGATATCAGGCGGCTTTATCAGTACCATGGGGCGGAGCATAAATGTATTAACTGTATTGAGAAGGGGCGCCCGCTGACCGTGCATAACGTGATGCGCAGTTCCAGGCTCCATAAGAGGTGCGGTACGAGTTTTATGTTTTTTGTTGTGTTCGTCAGTATTATTGTGTTTTTCTTTATCCGTGTGGAACAGCCTGTGTTCAGGCTGCTGCTGCGGATTGCGCTGGTTCCGGTGATTGCGGGGATTTCATATGAGATTATCCGCCTGGCGGGACGGAGCAACAATATTTTCATCCGTATTTTGTCGGCGCCGGGGATGTGCCTGCAGAGGCTGACGACAAAGGAGCCGGACGAGGAGATGGCCCGGGTGGCTATTGCGTCGGTGGAAGCGGTTTTTGACTGGAAGGCATATTTGAAGGAGACGTTTGGGTATGAGATAGACGAGTCCTGGCTTGTGGATTAGAACGTGTTTGAAAAATGTTTTCCGGCAGGTATGCTTTGACAAATGCCGTAAAATGGCAAAATTTGGGCGCCGGTTTGTCCGGATCGGGATGTGGAAAGAAGAGGCGGGAGCCGGTGTGTGATAGTTTGGTGGGAAGATGACATATAGGGAATTGTATGATTATGGTGTCCGGGAACTGAAGGGCGCGGGGATTGGGGAGGCGGCTTTGGATGCCAGGCTGCTCCTGGAATTTATCTGCCGTACCGGGCGGAATGATTTGCTTGTCCACGGGGAACGGGAAGTGGCAAAGGAAGAGTGTGCGGCCTTTTATGGTTGTATTGCGGAAAGGAAGGGGCATGTCCCTCTGCAGCATATTACCGGGGAACAGGAGTTTATGGGGCTTGCCTTTGAGGTAAACGGGCATGTGCTGATTCCGAGGCAGGATACGGAGATTTTGGTGGAAGAGGTTATGCGTTTTTTGCATGACGGGATGGATGTGCTGGATATGTGCACGGGCTCCGGCTGCATTTTGCTCAGCCTGCTGCATTATTCGAACGGGTGCCGGGGGCTGGGCGCGGATATTTCCGGGGAGGCTTTGGCGGTAGCGGAGCGGAATTTGCAGCGGATGCAGAAGGAATATCCCGGCGGCGGGAGCGGGACGGGGAGCGCGGAATGGTCCTGCCGGTTCGTCCGGAGTGATTTATTTGAGAATATAAGCGGGCAGTTTGATATTATTGTGTCGAACCCGCCTTACATCCCGACAGGGGAGCTTCCTGGGCTGATGGAGGAAGTCAGGCTGCATGAGCCGGCAGGCGCTCTGGACGGGGGGGAGGATGGGTTGTGTTTTTACCGTAAGATTGCCTCGCAGGCGGCGGGGTATCTGCGGGGCGGCGGTTATCTTTTTTTTGAAACAGGATGCAGCCAGAGGGAGGCTGTAAGCCGGATTATGGAAAAAGAGGGATACCGGGATATTACGGCGGTAAAGGATTATGCGGGCCTTGACAGAGTGGTATACGGATGGAAATAAGTGTTTGTTGTATAGTCTTTGATGGCGGAAAGGAATGGGAATGTTTGATAGGTTAGAGGATTTGCTTATCCGGTTTGAAGAAATCCTGAGTGAGCTGGGAGAGCCTACAGTGGCGAACAACCAGGAGCGTTTCCGTGCGCTGATGAAGGAGCAGAGTGATTTGACGCCCATTGTGGAAGCGTATAAGGAATATAAAAAGAACAGGCAGGATATTGAGGACAGTCTCGCGATGCTGGAGGAGGAATCCGAGGAGGAAATGCGGGATATGCTGAAGGAGGAACTGAACGCGGCGAAGAAGCGGGCGGAAGAGCTGGAGAATGAGTTAAAAATTCTTTTGCTGCCGAAGGATCCAAATGATGATAAGAATGTGATTGTGGAGATAAGGGCCGGCGCGGGCGGTGATGAGGCGGCGCTTTTTGCGGCGGAGGTTTATCGTCTGTATGTGCATTACGCGGAGAGCCAGCGTTGGAAAGTTGAGACAATGAATGTGGATGAGATCGGGATCGGCGGCATGAAGGAGGTCAATTTCATGATCACCGGGCAGGGGGCGTATTCCAGGTTAAAGTATGAAAGCGGCGTGCACCGTGTCCAGCGTGTGCCGGAGACGGAAAGCGGCGGACGTATCCATACTTCGACTATCAGCGTGGCTGTCATGCCGGAAGTGGATGAGGATATAGATATCGTTATTGAGGATAAAGATATACGGATTGACGTCATGAGGGCGTCGGGCAACGGGGGGCAGTGCGTGAACACGACGGATTCCGCGGTACGGCTGACGCATTACCCGACAGGGATCGTAGTATACAGCCAGACGGAAAAGTCACAGCTTCAGAATAAGGCCAAGGCGTTTGCCCTGCTGAAAGCAAAGTTGTATGACATGGAGCAGCAGCAGAGGCATGATGCGGAAGCGGAGCTCCGCAGGAGCCAGATTGGCACGGGCGACCGTTCGGAAAAAATCCGTACGTATAATTTCCCGCAGGGGCGTGTGACCGATCACAGGATTAATCTTACTTTGTATAAACTGGATAAGATTATGGACGGGGATATCCAGGAGATTATTGATGCCTGTATTGCGGCTGATCAGGCCCGCAAGTTGTGCATCTTAAATCAGCAGGCTTAAAAGCCTGATTTTATGCGGCTTCCGGGGATTTACCGGGTGTTTGCGCTCCTATAATTTTGAATAAAAATCGGTTCATTTGGCAGAAAAATGAGCCGGTTTTTTGTTTTTTGGGTTTAGAGATAATTTCGCAGCCTTCCTTGGTCGGTTTTTGTCCGGTCAAAAAAATTTGTAGACACATGTACAGCCAGCGCAGAGGCGGCACAATAAACTATAATTATTATATCAGTCCTAAGTTATTTTATGAGTTACTATATATAATGATGGGGTGGCGGATGTTGATATAGTATGGTAATATATGTTTGAGGTGATTGCTTGGAAGATATTTTGAAAAAAGATGGATTGTCATTAGAATTACTGGGAGACTTATCCTATCAATCAGGACTGGGAATAAGGCTGAAGAAAAATCTTCATTATTTTGACAGGGAAGCATTGTTTGAAGAATTAATGTCAGTAAATAAATGGTATGATACCTGTGAGCTGCTTCATGGGGTGATAGTAGATTACCGCATAAAAAGTATCCAGTCGGCAATGCTGAAATATGACAGATATTATCCAGACCATCAGGCAGCAAAGGTATTCAATGATATGTTGGGATTCCGTACTCTTTGTGACAACTATCAGGAAATACTGGACATAGCTGTGTTAGATAAGATACGTGTGGCGGATATGACTGGCGGTAAGGCAAAAGATGACGGTTATCGGGGAGTCCATGTGTATTTTCAGATGAGCAGTTTTCACTACCCGATAGAAATCCAGTATAATACTTTTTATGACAGGCAACTGAATAATTGGCTTCATAAGTATGTATATAAAAGAAAATATGAAAACCATGTAGGAAGCCTGTTACGTCAGGCATATGAAGATGCCGGAATCAGAAATGAAAATGAATTCAGGGAGGTGTTGGGGAATGTGCTATCTGATTGCGAAAAAGTTCAATGATACAGGATGTCTTGCGTTACAGACAACACATGGTCAGCATTTGGCAGATTTTAAAGAAAAGCTGATGAAGGCTGTTGGCTATGAAACGATACAGCTTGTGACAATCAGCCGCCCGTCTGCGTATGGCGAGTATGAGCCATATCATTTTGTGGAGACGGAACAGGAGTTTGAAGAAGCGGTAAAGAATATGTAAAAAATGAAGAAGGCAGCAAAACTTCTGAAGATGGGAGAAAATTAGAATCGTCCGGCTGTTTGTGTGTGGAGGCAGAACCCGGTAAAATGAGTGGAAATTGAAAAAATATTGAAGTTTGAATAAAAACCGGTTCATTTGGAGGGAAAATGGGCCGGTTTTTTTGTGCAAAGCCCATGGAGTGAAAATTTTTTGAAACTTTTTTGCCGGGTGATGCGTCTAATAAATAGAAGAGCTTAGGCAGGTTTGCGGCTGTCCGGGCGGAAAGTTATGGCCTTTCCGCTTTGAAGCATGGCCCGCAGCAGAGGCAGGGGGATTTTTAATGCACACGGGCACCCAAAGGAAAAATGTCAGCAAGAGCTGACGGGTGCCCGGCGCGCGGGTAGGGGAAGATGGTTCTTCCCTACTCGATTGGAAAAAATAAGAAAAAAATAATAAAGTTTTTTGCAGTATTTTGGATTTGTATGGGATATTACTAAGTAGAAAGGGTAAAACCAGTCCTAAATATGGATATCCCAGGCAGGGCCGTTTATTAAACGGAGAAGGGATATGCCGGGATAGCTACGATGGAATGAAAGAATTGATGGAAAAAATCATGGAATAAGGATGGGAATGCAGGGAATTTAACATAGAAATTTAAAAATAGAAAAAGCAGGAAACAATACATATGGAAAAGAAGAGCAGAGCGGCGCAGGAGGCAGTGGACAGGAGCGGGGAGAGGGAGACGTTGCAGCAGAAAATAAACTTATATAGTGATATGCTGTACCGGATTGCTTTTTTGCAGCTTGGAAATAATCAGGACGCTGAGGACGTAGTGCAGGAAACCTTTTACCAGTTCATTAAAGGCAGGAAGGAATTTGAGACACAGGAGCATGAGAAAGCATGGCTGATAAAAGTTACATTGAACGGCTGCCGGAAAGTATGGCGCTCCGCGTGGTACCGGCACAGGGAGATCCTGCCGGAGGATGGATTTGAGAGGGATGCAGCAGGGGCAGAAAATATGGAAAGCACTGTGTTACGGAGGGAGCAGAACAGGGAAATCATGGAGGCGGTGATAAAGCTGCCATGGAAGTACCGGGAAGTGATCCATTTATTTTATTATCAGCAGATGAGCGTTAAGGAAATAGCGCTTGCAACGGGACGGAAGGAATCGACGGTAACTTCGCAGCTCACGAGAGGGCGGGATTTGCTGAGGAAAAATCTGAAGGAGGAGTATCAGTATGAATGACTTTAAAAGTGAATATCAGTCTGCCGTACAGGATATGGACATGCTGGGAATGAAAGAAATCCATATTGATGCTGTTTCTGTCATGGATGAGAGGAGGCACAGGAGATGTGTGAGGAAGCGTCTTCAGCGGGCTACGGCGGCTACTTTTTCGACGGTATGTGTTATTTTCCTCTGCGGGTTCGGCACGGTAAAGGCAGCGGAGTATTTTGGGAATGTGATCAAGGTAAATGAATGGGGGTTTGAGTCGGGGGATGCGGCGACCATGGCGAGAAGCGAAACCGGAGAGGATCAGATCCATATTTTGGAGGACGAGGTGAGCTTCGTTACCGGGAAGGGTTCGGAGAACGGGGAAGGCGTATGGCCGGCAGCGGCCGGCGGGACAGAGAATGTGCAGGCAGGCAAAACGGCGCCGGGGACGGAGGCTGGACCTGCAGCGTATACGGCGGGAAGCCCGGAAGCAGGGGAGGACGGTACGGGAATTTCCAGAGGGGTGCAGCCGCCGGAGGGCATCTTTGCGGAAGGGGATCCGGCTGGGGGGGAGGCCGCGCCGGCAAAAGCGGAGGAAGGCGACGGGGCTGCCTGCCCTGCGGCAGAAAGCGATTCCCCCGCGGCGCAGGAGGCGGAAGAGATGAAGAAGAAACAGGGCGGAGGGGAAGCGGAGTATGCTGTGAAAACTGCCGCGGAATCCGCCGTGGAAGGCGCAGAGGAACCCGGCATGGAAGGTGCGGAGGAGCCCGGTATGGAAGCTGCAGAGGATTCCGTGGCAGGGGTTTCGGACGGGGGGATTGGAAACAGTGCGGATACAGAAAAAAGCGGAAAGCCGGACAGCGCAGGGATGCCCGGGACGGGACAGGCACAGGGTGAGGCGGAAGCGGCAAAAGCAATGGCTGACGATATAAGTACGATAGAGGAAATCCCGGTGAAGAATTATGATTCCTGGGAAGAATTTGAAGAAAATGAAGATATTATTTTTGCGCAGCCGTCTATAAGTATAGGGAGCCCGGTTACGTCCGCCAGTGTGACGGTTTGCGGCGACTGGGCGATGGTCCGCTATGATGTGGACGGGAAAGTGCTCTGGATGGAGAGGACGGATTATGCCGATACGCAGGGGCATGCGTCTTCCAAGGTATTTCCGGGAGGGGTGTGCAATAAGAGGAGTTATACTACACCGCAGGGATATATATATGTGCTGGTGGATTCCGTAAAAGCGGCGGAGGACGATGCGCTTCAGATCCACGCGGCAGTAACGGTAGGGAGTTATGAAGCTTTTATAGATTTCATGGGTTATACGGAAGAGGAGGCGAAGCTGATTATGGATAGTATTGATTTGAGTGTGTATGAGTAGGGAGTCTGGCGGCCTTGGGCCGGGGTTTGTTGAGAGGAGGAAACCAAAATGAAAAACGTATTGATCTATAACCAAAACGAAACGAATATGGAAGTGCTTAAGATTTTTCTTGTGCAGGACGGCTACCAGGTTTTGGTTGCAAGGGAATTAAAGGATGTAGTGGCAAGGGTCATGGAAAAGGATATCCATCTGGTGGTCATGGATATTGATTTTCCGAAAAACGATGGGGTGGAGCAGTTAAAAGCAATAAGGAAGGCCGATAAGATGCCGATTATCGTATTGTCGGAAAATGATACGGAGCAGATGAAGATAGCGGCGCTCAACGCGGGGGCGGATGATTATGTGATTAACCCATATCATCCGATGGAATTTATGGCAAGGCTTAATTCACAGTTCAAACGTTATACGCAGCTTGCCAATATGTGTGAGAATATCAACCGGATATACCGGGTGGATGAACTGGTGATTGATGATGTTTTGCGGAAAGTGACGGTTGCGGGCAAGGAAGTGAGCCTGACGCCTATTGAATATAAGATTTTAAGGCTGTTGGTGAAGGAGAAGGGGAAAGTGCTTTCCATCGGGCAGATTTATGAGTCCATCTGGAATATGCAGGCGATTGGTGCGGACAATACCATTGCGGTACATATCCGGCATATCCGGGAAAAAATCGAGAGGAACCCGAAAGAACCCCATTACCTGAAAGTGGTGTGGGGGACCGGGTATAAGGTGGGGTAGCCAGGAAACCTCTGCCAAAACTGTATTGTCATAACAGAATTGTGGCAATGCAGTTTTTTATTTGGAAGAATTGAAAACTTTCCGTTTTATGGTATAATCAGTTATGTGAAAAAAGAGAAGGAGCGTGGGAAAATGTATGGATTTTTTAAAACTTTGAAAGCCAATTATCTCATATCGGCCGGGTTGTGTGTGTTGTTTGGGATTACGCTTGTGGTGTGGCCGGATATTTCGTCTATGATAGTATGTACCGGCCTGGGCTGTGTGCTTGCGCTGACGGGCATTGTGAATCTGGTTACTTTTTTTATCCGGCGGGACGGGACATTTCTTTCGCAGGTTAACCTGCTGGTCGGGATTGTCCTGGTCGTGCTGGGCGGATGGATTATCTTATACCCGGAGGTGCTGATCCGCCTGATCCCTGTGGTGATAGGCGTGATTATTGTGCTGCACGGGGGGCATAATCTGCTGCAGGCGGTAGAATTGTGTAAGGAAAAATATGATAAGTGGTGGGTAGCGCTGCTTCTTGGCGTTATGACCGTGGGTTTTGGCGTGCTGCTGATTTGTAATCCGTTTGAAGCAGTGAGTACTATGGTCATGCTGATCGGCATCTTCCTTATTTTTGACGGGATTTCTGATATATGGATCATCTCCCGTATTTCCAAAACGGCAAAGGCAGTGGTGGAGACAATGGAAGCTTTGGATGTGGATGCGGTGGAGATTGCAGATAAAGAAGAGTAAATGCGGGGGGATTTCCAGAGCGTGTTTAAAAATGTTTTCCGGCAGATGTGCGTCACAATTTGTGGGAGATTAAAAGCAATTATGCTTTGCCAAAGGAAGGGAGCATAGCGGTGAAGCGGTTACATCGCGTGCAGATCGGGGGAATGATTTTTCAAACACGCTCTAGTGCTCCATCCGGTCAGAAGGAGAAACGGTATGGCAATTTTTGAAATCAGCAATGGAGAGGTTACGGCATCAGTGGACAGCCATGGCGCGGAACTGAAATCCCTGCGCATTACCGGAAGCAGGACAGAGTATATGTGGCGCGGGGATCCGGGGTATTGGGGGAGGACATCCCCTGTGCTTTTTCCGTTTATAGGAATGCTGAAAAACGGCGGATACCGTTTTCAGGGGAAAACCTATAAAATGATGAAGCATGGGTTTGCAAGGGATATGGAATTCAAACTGGTGTCGCATGAGGCATCGGAGGTTTGGTTTGTGCTGGATGCCGATGAGAGGACAAAAGAAATATATCCTTTTGATTTTAAGCTGGAAACAGGATACCGTCTGGACGGGAAGAAAGTGAAGGTGCTCTGGAGAGTGGAGAACTTTTCGGAGGAAACCGTTTATTTTTCCATCGGAGGGCATCCGGCGTTTCACTGTCCGATCCGCCAGGGGGAACGGCGGCAGGATTATTATCTGGATTTTGGCAGAAAGGATTGTATACGCTGTACGTCCATCGGCTGGGACGGGCTGGTCGGCTCCCGGCATGTGGTCCTTGAACTGGAAAACGGGAGGCTGCCGGTGAGGGATGAGCTGTTTGAGCGGGATGCTATGGTAATGGAGGACGGGCAAGTTCAGAGAATTTCTCTGCTGACGCCGGATAAAAAGCCGTATGTTACGGTATCTTTCCAGGCTCCGGTGGCGGCAGTGTGGACCCCGGCAGGCATCCAGGCACCTTTTGTCTGTATAGAGCCCTGGTATGGCCTGTGCGACAGTGCGGATTTTGAGGGCGGGCTGGAAGAGAGGAAATGGGTGAATGCAGTTGAGCCGGGAAAGCGGTTCGCGGAAGATTATGTCATTGAGGTGAATGGGGTATAGCCGGCGCAGCGCTGGCTTTGCTGCGGTTTAGGAACCGGCAGGAAAAAAGTGTAGGTCGGGTATGGAAAATGAAAGGGATGGGGGCATGGGATGAGTGGGAACGGATCGTTTAGGATGGCTGGCGTGGCGGTAATTGCGGTTTTGGCAGTGGGTATCCTTGTTATGGGAATAGCAGGGAAGAAGAGCGGCGAAGGGAACCGGGATATGCAGGTTGCGGGAAGCGATGGGGAAAGCGCTGAAAGGCAGGCCGCGGGAAGTGACGGGGAAGGTCAGGAAAGGCAGGCCGCGGGAGGTGATGGGGAAGGTCAGGAAACGCAGGCCGCAGGAAGTGACGGGGAAAGCGCTGAAAGGCAGGCCGCGGGAAGTGACGGGAAAAGTCAGGAAAGGCAGGCCGCGGGAAGTGACGGGGAAGGTCAGGAAACGCAGGCCGCGGGAAATGATAGGGATAATTCTGAAAGGCAGGCTGAGGGAAACAGGGGGGGAAACCAGGATCTGCAGGCGGCGCCGGTCAGGAGTTTTACAAACCTGTGTTCTTATGATGGAAGGGTATATTGCGGCGCCCGTGGATTTTTCGGGGAAGAGATTCCGCTGGAGAGCAATGTCTTTACCATATGGGACGGGAAGGTTTATTATGTTGAGAAAATACAGGAGGCATATGACAGCCTTACAGATGAGCTGACGCAGATAAAGCGCGCAAATATGGACGGCAGTGACGTGGAAGTGCTGGCGGAGGATGTATTCCTGGCTGGGGCAGGGTATGAAAAACTGATAGGGGATAAGCTTTTTTACGGCTGCGGGTATGACGCGGGCCACTGCATGGAATATGCCTGGGTGGATGTGGACACGAAGGAACGGGGCCGTGTCCCCACAGGCCGCATAGAAAGTATTCTGGGTTATGACGGGATTTATTTGTACTATCGGGGTGTGGACAGGGTAAAGGAACAGAATATGCTGGGACGAGTGCATCTGGAATCCGGGGAGGACGAAACGCTGGATGTATTTGCCGCAGTGGATGAGGAAGGTTATATCGAAAATGCGGTTTATGCGGACGGCAAATTTTACTGCCTTACGCTGGCGCATAAACCGGAGGGATATGATTACCGCACTTTTCTTTACCGCATGGAAATAAAGGATGGGAGCACGGGGGAAACCGTGGGGGAAGTCCCGGTTGATTTCACGGGTTCTGCCAATTATTCTTTCCTGGTGCAGGATGGGAAAGTGTATACAGCTATGGCCGGGGAGATTGTGGAGATTTCAGCGGACAGCGGCGAAAAACGCGTTTTGTCCGTTATGGAAGAGGGGGAATATTGGGGGATTATGTATTTTATCCCGGGAGACGGGTATCTTTATTATGAAGCGATTGCGGAAACGGATGAGGAAACGGGAAACAACGATTATTTTTACCGTGTGCCTGAGGAAGGAGGGGAAAAAGAATTATTGAGTGAGTGGTACACAGCGTAAAAGTGTGATATACTCCCGTCTTTAACACTTAAAGAAATGTAAAATGACGTAACCCCTTGATTTTAC
>CANDKY010000135.1 GCA_947385425.1 uncultured Lachnospiraceae bacterium
CCCTGTAAAATCAAGCGTTTGAGAAGAAATACAGAACATTTAAGGAGTTATGGAAAAATGATAAAAATCCTATTTATCTGCCACGGCAACATCTGCCGCAGCCCCATGGCAGAGTTCATTCTAAAAGATATGGTGACCAAACAAGGCATTTCTAATCAATTTGAAATCGCCTCCGCTGCCACCAGTACCGAAGAAATCTGGAACGGAATCGGCAACCCTGTTTATCCGCCCGCAAGGGAGGAACTTGCCAGACATGGCATCCGCTGTGATGGCAAACGTGCGGTTCAGCTCAAAAAATCAGATTACGATCGTTATGACTACTTAATCGGCATGGATGCCATGAACATCCGGAATATGGAAAGAATCACCGGCCATAAAGGCGGGAAGATTTCCATGCTTCTGGAATACACCGGGAGAAACGACAGCATTTCAGACCCATGGTACACTTCCAGATTTGACATTACCTATCAGGATGTGGAAGAAGGATGCCATGCCCTTCTGAAACATCTCCGGGACACCGGCGTCATTCCGAACCGGAAGAATCCTGCCTTATGATCGAAAACGAATTTACGGACTACGGAAAAGTTCTGCCCCAAGCTTTGTCTCTTTCTCCTTCCAGTCCTCCAAAGAAGGCATCCTAAGACTGCTCCCGGCCACGATATGGCCGGGGTCGTCCAAACCGTTTATATCGGCAAGCATTCCCCAATTCAGCGGATTTAAGGTATACTGCTTCGCCAGCTTCCACAAACTGTCTCCCGCCTCCACGACATGGATTTCCTCATTCCCGCTGAACGGATAAAATCCGGATTCTATTCGATAAATAAAAGCGCGGGAAGGACGGATATTTGTTTCTTTCATCGTGAAAACAAACAGCCACTTTGCCTCAAATTCGTCTTTTCCATTCCCCTCAAGCGACATGTCTATCACATTGCCCAGCATATGGTCTTCCTCTTTCATATACTCATACAGGCTGGAATCCGGAATGGAACCTTCCATAAATATCCTTCTGCTACCAACATACTGCGTCTGATAGGTATCATGAAAAGGCAGGTTTAAAGGACTGATATCCATATAATAATACGGCGCTACCGATGCAAATATTTCTTCTATAAAGTATCCGGCACGCCATTCATCTCTGGTATTGGATTCCCCTGCTTCTTCAAATGCGGCCTGAACATCCGCATCCTTACGGACGATCCAGCACTCTTCCCTTCCATCCAAATCCCGGGCGCGGCCCTCATCACCGTCCGCCTCCGTTTCACCGCTCTCATTTTGCACCGTAATATGCAGCGCATAACAGCTCTTGAAATCTTCCTCCTCCAAATAAACTTCTTCGATTTCCATATATTCCGGAAGGGAAAGGGCAAATTCGTCACATAGATAATAATTCTTCTTTTCCTTAGAAGACGCTATTCCACTGACGTCCAGCGGCTGCAGACCGCAAATGTCCACCGCTTCCCCCAAATCAAATTCCCAGTTATTGCTTATGTAATCCCCCTGATAGTTTCCCTTTTCCCATGCGAAAATTTCCTCTTCAGACAACTCCATGATATTTTCATGGCGCATACTCTCCTTAATGGTTCCCTTCAGATTCACACAATTGATCACATGATGCTTCCGTGTCGGCGCAAACCCCATATTGTAAGTAATTGCCATCGGGCAGTTCGTATAGACATATCCGTCCTCGTCATATTTCGGCGCAGATTCGTCAAACCGGACTTCCCCCAGATTTACGCACTCGAAAATATCTCCCCAGTTCAGATCCGCGCAGATTCCCGCTGCCTGTGTATTCCACCACGTTCTGGGGTCCCTCCTGTTCTTTACCGTAACGGTCCCATAGTTGCGGCAGCGCACTAAGGAATAATGCTCCCCCTCTTCTGCCGTCATTTCCGACAGCTCCGAATCCTGCGCCTGCTCTGATGGCATGACAAAATCACTGCTTTGCACCAATTCCTGAACGGAGCTCGCCGGAGCCTGCCCATTTGTTCTGTCATCCAGATAAGCGACGATTCCCCCGGCATAGCTCATGGCGGTCACATCGGCATAATTATAACAATCTATGACAGCGCACACCGGAAGAATCCCTTCCACATCCCGGCTGGTGGCGCAAAGCCCTGCGATTCCTCCCGCGCCATAGCCACTCATCCAGTCCTCATACTCCCATGTTTCACCGGTCTCCAAAGAGGCGACCTCTGCGTAATTCCTGCAATTTTGAATCAGTCCCAAATTGACCGCAGCCACCCCGCCTACATAATTATTGTCCGTAATGCTGCCATACACTTCACAATTCCGAATCATGCCGTAATTATGCCAGACAATTCCCTGCTTCCCGCTCCTGCGCCGCCGGCTGCCTGTACTTTGCAATTCCTCCTGCGCATAAAATTAGAAACAGCAGCATGCCAAAAGCTCGCCATACGTTCCCTTTGTACCCCGCTTCACCTTGTAAAGCGCTTCGTCTGCACGGCTCAACAGTTCCTAAATACTATTTGGGCATGATCCGCCATAGCAAAACCGCAGGAAGCTCTGGATGACCTTAGAGCATGTTTGAAAAATGCTTTCCGTCAGATGTGCGTCACAATTTGTGGGCGATTAAAAGCATATATGCTTTGCCAAAGGAAGGGCGCAAAGTGGTGAACGGTTTCACCGTGTACAGATGGTGAAAATGAGATTTTAAACAGGCCCTAAGGCCAGTACCACAATACGACTTCAAGGCTTTTGGAGCAGCAATCAAGACATCGCGTGCCGGACGCAAGGAGAGCCGCAGACCACATATCCCATCCGGACGCGCTTTCGCTCAGCGGCAGACGCAACGGCACTAAGGCGCCAAAACACGTCAGACATCCACTTATTGGGACGTCTTTTTTACAAACTCATATGCTGTTATATAAAAGTGCCATTCCGTATTATAAGGAATGAATCAAGCGGACAGGCACAGCCTGTCCGCTTATATACTCTTATATCCATTGTATAAATGCCGTCTTATCCTCACTGTTATATCCGGCTTTCCTGTAAAAGTCCAAAGTACTTTCCTTTTTCGACCCAGTCAGCAGCATCATTTTATAACAATTTTCCTTTTCCGCAATCTGCTTCGCAAGGCCGAGACACTTCGTAGCTAATCCCCTTCCGCGGTACATTTCATCCGTAATAACATTCTCAATAAACGCATATGGGCGCTGCCCATGTGTCAGATTCGGTATAATGACGCATACACAGGAAGAAACTACTTTCCCGTCTTCCTCTGCCACAATGATATGGTGATCTTTGTCATTTAAAATCCTGTTCCATTTTCCCGTCAGTTCCTCCGGCCGCTCTGGCAGAGGATTATCATGAAGCTGCATATACAGTTCCATCAATCCCATGAAATCCTTATCTTGTATTTCCCTGATCATACAACCCCTCCTGATATCCCTTTTTAATATGTTATATGTTTTCCCATGTACCTCTTCAAAACCCAGGCCATTTGTGTGCAGTTCCGGATATCTTCCGCTGAAAAATTTCCAGGCAGGAATGCCGCAAATAATTCCGCCTCCCCACCTTTAAGAAGATACCCCGCTTTTCAGATAATCTTCCTGGAAATGTTTTTCTATCACGGAAAACGGCGCCGGCCCCATATCCAGCAAAAACTTATGGAATTCCAGTTCCCGGAACCCTCCGCCCAGTTTTTCCTCCGCCTCTTTCCTCATATCGGCAATCTTCAGATAGCCAAGATAATACTTCATATAATATCCTGGGTTCTCCACAATCTGCTGATATGCCGACCGAACCATTTCCTCATCATCAATCCCCATTGCTTCTTCCAGATAATCCCCCATTGTCTCCATATCCCATCCATAATAATGGACATACAAATCCAGCAATGCCGTAATCCCCATATTGATGGAAGAATCCCTCGCCAGCAGCCTGCCGGTCCCGGGTGCCAGCCCATTGTCAAATTCATAAGCAAGATATTCCACGTAAGTAGCCCACCCCTCGGAATAACTGGTATATTTGAGCAGGTTCCTCAGATTGAGCACCCCGCTTTCATGGAAATAAATATTCTGATACAAATGCCCCGGATAGCCCTCATGCGCCAGCAGCGTATACATATCGGAGTCCTTATATTCCTCTGCGCCGTTGATATATATTACATTATCCTCCGGCCTGTCTATCGGCGGAGCCAGGCATGCCGCCGGGCTGAACGAGTCCTCCAAAGCCTCCGGCACATATTTCAAATTGTACTCTGCCTGCGGTATCTCAGGAAACCGGCCTTCTATCTGCTCCTGCAAATCTGCCAGCACTTCATCCGGGTCAGACAATGCAAAGGCATATTCTTCCAGCCCCTCCATCGCATCCGGATATTGGGTTATGCACTCCTGCAGATCCCGTATTTCCCCATTGACCCTTTCCAGGATTTCCCTTTCCAGCCTGCCCATATTTCTATAAGATACACCGGCTATGGAACTCAGCAAATACTGATAATACTCCTTTCCCTTCGGAAAATAATAAAGCCCCTGTTCATTTTTACCTGTCCCCTTCAGCTCCTCCAGCCCTTCCACCATTGCTTCATAAGCGGGGATGAAATCCTTTTCCATAATCTCCAAATGCCGTCTTTTGTACGCCTCTTTCTCCTCTGTAGTTACATCCGTCAATGTATCCAGCCTCCCGGAAAATGTCTCGGTCAGAAAACTCTCCTCCGGCTCCGTCAGATACCCCTGGCAGGACTCTATAACTTTGTCCGCAGCCGCATCGGACATAAACAGGCCCTCCTCGGATTTCATCCTTTCATAATCCATAATTTCCTCATAATAAGTATCTATCTGGGAAAGCAATTCCAAATAGTCCTCCACATCCCGCTTATCATAAAAGGTATAATCCGCCAGCGTCAAAGGCAGTTCTATCTGCGTCCCTATCGTCGGCGACAACGGATTGCCATACAGAAGATAATCCTCGCCTCCCAGCTCCGTATCCAGGTAAAAATCCAGCACCTCATAGGTAATTTGCTGTTCTTCGGTCAGGAATTCAAAATTCACTTCGGCCAGATCTTCTTTCAGATCTTTCAGTTCCTCTATCGTTTCCTCCACATCATCCAAAGTATAGCTGCCAAGAGTCACCTCATACTCATCAATCCCATAAGCTTCCGGATCAGCGAGAAAAAAATGAAGATTCAATGTACTCCCTGTGATCTCCTCCAAAAACAGATTTTCTGCCATCTCATTAAAATCCTGCTGCTCCCTTGCCGCCCGCTGCCTGTTCCAGAACATATCCGGCGAACCGCAGCCCGGCAAAATCAGGCTCCCTGCAAGGCACACGGCAAGCATCCCTCTTCTTAATAGCTTCATTCCCTTGTACATATCAATACCTCTATTCCAGTTCTTCTCCAGCCAGGCTTACTCCAATCCCAATCCTCACCAATCCGGTTCTGCTCCAGTCCCAATACGCTCCTGCCCGGTTCCATCATCACCATTTCCTGCTGACGGCGGGGCAGCCGTTCTTCATCACTGCTGCCCGCATTTCCACGAAACAGCCACATACCCTGCACATCCCGTTCAGCAAACTATCACATTGCTTACAGGCTTCCAGCCGCTTTTCATAAATTCCGGCCGGAGCCTTTATATCCTCATCCAGGTTATCTATATACTCGTACATATTCCTGTAATATTCGGCATCCGGCATTTCCCTGGCCAGGCACCGGCGGCAAATCCTTTTCACAATCTCACTTCCATATGGACTACTGCACAAGCCGGGATTGCCAGTTTTATACTGCCGCTATCTGTTATGCTCCAGCCGTTAAACGGCTCCTCTTTTACCAATTCCGGCTCCTCAAACGTATTGTGGGCATTCATTTCCCCCGTCAGGATATCCGCCCTGGCTTCCGCTGCTTTCTTCTCTGCAAACAATACTTCGATTTCCTTTGCTTCCGTAACGGACACATTGCCCAATGTAATATGTATGTTCCCCTCCGCATCCATGGAAACAGACTCGGTGATATCCGGCACCTTAACTTCCTCTGTGCCAATTTCTTCCGTTTCCATAAAGCCCTCCAAAAGCTGCGCATCCTGATGGTATTTGTACATGTGGAAAATATAATATGTAGGAGTCAGTATCATTTTCCTGCCTTCCGTCAAAATAACGGACTGCAATACATTGACTAACTGTGCAATATTTGCCATTTTTACACGGTCGCAGTGTTTATTGAAAATATTCAGTGTTATTCCCGCAACCAATGCGTCACGCATGGTATTCTGCTGATACAGAAAACCCGGATTAGTACCCGGTTCCACATCAAACCAGCAACCCCACTCATCCACCATCAGGCCAATCTTTTTTTCCGGGTCATAGGTATCCATAATATCGCCGTGCTTCTTTATAAGCTCTTCCATCATCCACGCCTTGCCCATCGTCCGGTACCATTCCTCCACGCCAAACTGCGTCGCACTCCCTTTCTTCTCCCATCCGCCCGGATGTACGTAGTAATGGAGCGACAGCCCGTCCATAAACCCGTGCATTTCTTTCTGCACATGATCATGTGTTGTGGCAAGTACCTGCTCTGTCCAGTGGTAATCATCCACATTCGCACCGCAGCAAATTTTCAAAACCGGATTCTTCTGCCCATAGTCCCTCACATAAGTCTGGTAACGGCGGTACAGGTTCCCATAATATTCCGGTGTCATATTCCCGCCGCAGCCCCAATTTTCATTCCCCACACCAAAGTAATCCACCTTCCACGGTTTCTCCCTGCCATTCTTCCTCCGCAGATCCGCCATCGGCGAAACCCCGTCAAAAGTCATATATTCCACCCACTCGGACATTTCCTGCACGGTGCCGCTGCCCACATTTCCATTGATGTAGACTTTACATCCCAACTGTCCGCACAATTCCATAAACTCATGGGTTCCGAAGCTGTTATCTTCCAGCACCCCTCCCCAATGGGTATTAACCATCTTTTTCCTTGTCTCCTTCGGGCCAATGCCATCCTTCCAGTGATATTCGTCCGCAAAACACCCTCCCGGCCACCTTAATACCGGTATCTTCATTTCTTTTAATGCCTCTACCACATCCTTACGCATCCCCTTTACATTGGGAATTTCCGAATCCTCCCCTACATACAGCCCTTCATAAATGCATCTTCCCAAATGTTCGGAAAAATGCCCGTAAATATCCGCATTAATCCTGCCCAGCTTTTTCTTCTCGTTAATTATCAGCTTTGCCATGCCGCCGTTCTTCCTTTCCTATTATTTTCCGTTTTCTATCCTTTCCTGCTCCTAAAATAACAACCATGAATATCTCCTTAACAATCGTAAATTACTCTCCCTTTAATCCTCCATATTTTCCGCATAACCCTTTTCCTTAAAAACATATAAGATTAATAATCCCTGTTTTTAAAACAGTATCCTGCAGAATATCTATATCATTACAATCAGCGTATGCAATAAAAGTATCATAATTGTCCTTTATTAAACACAATGTTTCTTCAATACTATCCAGCCCATTATCAATCATGCATGCAATTATTTCCGAAATATATGTAGATAAATAGTCATATAAATGCTCAATATAAGTAATCAGCAAATTATGCTCCTGTAATGCAGCATGGGCTATTTCATTTCGTATCCTATATAATCTTTGTATTTGCCATCTAATACGATTATAATGATTCTTCACTTTCTCCTTTGTTTTTCCTATATCTGTCAACAATTGGTGAATAGCTTCCGTCCTGAATTCCAATAACTGGTTAACTGTGCTTTTTTCCAACAATTCAGAATATAATTTCGGATTTTTAAATATTTCAATTGTTTCACAAACCATCCTTTGCTTTGATTCCTGATCCATATTAACAATTCGATTTGTGAATTCAAATCTGACACCACATCTGCCACAATCTTCCACATAGTTTCTCACGATGCGATATACATAACGCAGACATACTGCTGCAGGCACTGTATCCTTCACGTTTGTAATAATATCTTTATACATCTCTGTTCTGGCCAATGACTCTAATGCAACCCAAAGATTCATATATTTTTCTTCCTGAAAAAGTGATGCCCGGCTTATATTTGTATACCCAAAGGAGCCCTTCAACTTCTCTCTGACAGTTTTCTTATTTTCGTCTTTGAAAATCCTTTGCGTATAATCAAATATTTTTCCTGAAATGTCAATATAATCATAAGTCTGATATATCTTTTGAGCCGTAAATGAAGTATGATACTTGGTATTGCAATCCAATGCAACAATAGTTACAGAAGACAGATCCCATACACTGACCATATTATAAAAACTCGCCATGTTTAATTGCTCTGAAATGCTCATTACTGCCATATGCGCTGCCATGTAAACATCATATGCTTCCACGCACACACAAAAATATCTTTTATCGGCCTTCAGCAAATTACCTATATCTCCCATATCTTTGTATTTATAACACAATTCATCATATGATTTTATACAAAGCCCCGACCTACCCAATAGTCCAAGGATATTGTCCAATGACTCCCTCCGTTGAGGCTTAAACGGTATATTTATCAATATGTCAAAAACCGATTTCCCATTATTTATTATTTTCCCGCAGAACGCATCCCACTGCTCATCAAAACTTTTGGCCTTCGTTTCACCCTTTGTAAAAAAGCGAAGCAGTTCACATAAACCCTGTGCAGACCATCCATTATATACCGATTGACTGGCAACAATATTTATATACAACTCCATGTCCTTCATATTTCCGTCTATAATTGCCTGCTTCAATTCCCTTAATGCATTTCTTAAATATGTAGTTTCTATCTGATTAATAACATAATTTAGCCGATGCAGCATCCGGCTTCTGGATTGCTCTGCATCTTTCTTTGAGAAATCGCTTAATACATTACGCAACCGGTTAAGAATAGCCCTATTATATTTTTCCAGTATTTTGTCCTGTCCTAATATAAATAGAAGCTCTTGTCGGCAAGCTTCCATATTAGCATCCGATATAAATAACCCTTCCTGCGTTTTTTTAATTACCTCAACCATTTCCTTCATGGCTGATAACGATGTCATAATTTTATATTGGTATATATCCAATGTCTTTTTGTTCATTAGTTCTTGCCATCTCTGATAAAATGGAACCAAAAAAACTTTTACCCCCCTACTAATCAATACTTTATCATTGCTGCCTCTTAACACTGCCAAATCCCCCTTTCTCCGTCATTTCCGTTTCTTCATTTCTTCTATTGACTTTTTTTTCAAGCCTATGTATAATAACATTAGATAAAAGCATAATTATTTAAGGATAGAAGAGGTATTTTCTTTAGCAGCGAGGTACTATTGTCCCCTGCGAAAAGAATTAACCTCTTTTTATATTTTTACCCTTCTTGCGTAAAAATTGTTTTATCCTTCCTTTTAATCAATATGCCATTTTATCTTAATATTTAGCAAAAAATATCAAATTCATTAATAATATAGTTAATATATTATATCTTTTTAAGATTGTCAAGGCAATTATAAAAATATCGTATTATATTTTGCAAAAAGACCAAAAGCAGAAGGCGTCGCAGCAAATTTAGCATCTTCCCGTATTTCCTACTTGAAAAAAATTTCTTTACTGTATAAACTATTATTGTCACTTATCAAAGTGTGGATTGAAAAATTAAGAATATTGTTAACGTTTTCTAAATCACGGCAGGAGAATCCTGCCGTAATTCGAAAACGCTCAAATGTCCATACACAATAATTCCCTATGCTATAGAACACTTCTGTACGCCACAGATTTAATTTCCTACCCCTCAGAAGCTTTTCCTTCAGGAACCCTGTTCGGTTACCTTCACGGTTTTTCTGCAATTTACTATATTTTACCGCATGTTTTACTGCTTTCTGCCTTCCTGCCGCCTCACATACTCTTCCTCCAGCCTGTCACCTGGCTTTATCTTTTTGCTGATCCCATACTTATACACATTTATCCACAGCTCATCATCATCCATCCAGTCCGCCAGTTTAAGGGCATGATAAAGCGCCTCCCCCTTATCCCTGCCCCTGAAATGTTTAAAAAAATAATCTGCCCCCGTTTCCGGCTCCGCAAGCTCTATGGTAAGCAAAAAAATCATATTACAGAGTTCATTGACAGCCTCTTCAAGATAATACTGCCTGCTGTCATATTTTTTTAGCGCTGCCAGTTTTCCCTCCCTGTCTTCCACCAGCTTTTTTGCCTCCTCGATAGCTACATATTTCACATCGCTTGTCTTCAGCCCAAATAACAGCACCATCTCCTGCTCTATATGCAGGGATTCCATGCTCAGCCCACCGGTAGCCGCATAAAGTAGCAGCCGCGAAATATCCTCCCTCGAATATCCGTTTGCAAATGCCCTTGTTACCAACAATTTAAAAAAATCAGGCTGCTCCCATCCAATGGAGCGGAAAGGATCCTCCGTGGAAAACAGATAAGTATTGCATGCCGCGCATATCAGCCAATATAAATCTGCCAGCATTTTCACACTCTTCCCATAATCCCCGCTGTCTAACGGAACCTTTGACAGTTCCTTGATAAAGTCCTTAACCATAAACCGCCATTTCGGACGCTGGCTTTTCGGAATCACACGGTTCGGCGCAAAATAATTCTGCGCATAGGCATTATCAATAAAAGCGGCAATCTTCTTCTCCAATTCCTCAAAATTGACAGGCCCTCCTGTACTTTTCCGTTCGATTGCTTTCCCCTCCAGCAATGCAATAAGCACCGGATCCATCTCTTCCTTCTGCCCTTTCCGGAGCTGTTTATAACACTCCGCAAACGCTTTCTCCAAATTCTCCCTCTCAGCCGTTCCCAATAGCTTCCGCAATTCCTGTACTTTCATAATTATTTCCCTTTTCCAAAATTCTCCATATAATACCCCTGCATAAACAGTTGCCGCAATAGTATCTTCCTTTCTTCACTATATTGTGCTTCAAAATTGTGCATCGGTCAATAACTTTTCCGTTTTTCTTATATTTTTACTTGTGTAATCGAGTAGGGGAGGCTTTTCCCCCTACTCGCCGCGCGGGGTACGTGCAGCAAAACTGCTAATTTCCTTAGAGCCTGTTTAAAATCTGCTTTTCGCCAGATGTGCGCCACAGTTTGTGAGGGGCAAAAATCTCGCAAAATGAGGTGTACAGATGATGGAAATGAGATTTTAAACAGGCTCTTACGGTAACAGTTCAGACGCCCCTTCGATTTCCACGACAAATGCACCAGTCAGATAATGACTGGTGTACCGTTCATAA
>CANDKY010000136.1 GCA_947385425.1 uncultured Lachnospiraceae bacterium
ATCCATGCCCGACACAGCCTAAAATGGCCATCCATGGCCATTTTCCCCTAAGTTTGCGAATCTTCTGTTAAGTAAAACCGTCATTCAAAACGATGCAAAAAAATCAGATGGGGTGCCAGGGCCACGCATAGGGCAGGGAGTGAACTGTATCGCTGCCTGTTTTTATGCAATTAAAAATGAAAAAATATATTGACAAATTTATTCATTTATAGTAACTTATAGATTGTGGTTCCCATGGAATAGCGGGAATGAAAAAATAGCTTATAATTGTGGAAGTACGGGGTGTGGCTCAGGTGGTAGAGCGCTACTTTAGGGAAGTAGAGGCCGCAAGTTCAAGTCTTGTCACTCCGATAGGCAGGAAACCTTTTAAATGCGGTGTATACAGTATTTAGAAGGTTTTTTGCTGTTGCCGTCCAAAGCCCGGAGCCCGGCTCCGTATCCGGAAGGCCCTGCCTGTGGACAGTGGATTTTTGTTCCGTTTTTTTCTGGCATTTTGTCTGTAAGTCTTTCTATTTTCCATGAAGTGTAATATAATAGTGATAGTTGATTTGTGAGGTTGTTTTTTGTTAGAAGTGCACAAATTTGTGAGGCGTGCGTGGAACGTACATTGATTAAACCAGTGCTTCTGGCGGAAAATAAGACGTAAAGATGGGCGCAAGGGAGTTTCCAGAAAAAGGACAGGAGGAGGGAATATGTATGAGGCTGAGGATCAAGATGCTGCTGTTGGTTATTCTGCCGTTGCTATGTCTGGCAGTGATTACCTATACAGTCGGTTCCGTGATGATCACGGATGCAATGACGGATACGATAGAACAGGGAATGAAAGCTACGGCCATTGCGACGAGAAATTCGCTCGGCGTAGGGATAGAAGGGGATTTCCATGTGGACGAACAAGGGGATTTGTGGAAAGGGGACATGCTCAATATATCTCAAAGCACAGAGCTTGCAGATGAGGTAAAAAAAGATACGGGGATGGAGCTTACCGTGTTTTTCGGCGATACAAGATATATGACCTCCGTGAAAGATGCGTCGGGCGAGCGGCTGATAGGGACGAAGGCTTCCGCGGTTGTGACGGATGCCGTCCTTAACAGGGGGGAATACTATTATGCGGAAAATGTGGATGTGGTGGGGGAGAAATATTTTGCCTGCTATGTGCCGCTGTATAATGAAAATTCGAATGCGCCGGTCGGCATGGTTTTCACCGGCATGAGCCAGGATTCGGCGGAGGCAGTGATTAATGCCATTATCGTGAGGCTGCTTCAGATTATTTTCCTGACGGTGGTGATTATCATCTTTGTGGCATGGTTTGTTGCGAATAATTTTGTGAAAGGCATTAAGACAGGGGTAGCTGCGGTGGACGAGGTGTCGAAAGGGAACCTTACCGTGGAAATTGATAAGAAGTATCTGAAAAGGAAGGATGAGATAGGGGATTTGGCCGTTGCCCTGGAACGGCTGAAGGAAGAACTGGTATCATTGATTGGCCAGATTGCGGATAAGTGCGCAAGGGTTTATGATGAATCGCAGATGCTGAGTACAAAAGCGGCGAATACGGCGGATACGGTGGCGCAGGTAGGGAAGTCGGTGGAGGAAGTTGCCACAGGTGCCACGTTCCAGGCACAGGAGACGCAGTCCGCCACGGAGAATATCGTTGTGATGGGAAATATGGTGGAGGATACCAATGCGGAAGTAGGTACGCTGGCGGAGAATTCCAACCAGATTAAGGAAGCCAGCGATACGGCGACGAAGATCCTGCAGGAATTAGGGGAGATAAATGAAAAAGTTATGGCTTCCATGGAGGTTATTTACAAGCAGACCAATATGACCAATGAGTCGGCATTGAAGATCCGGGAGGCCACGGATCTGATCACTGCCATTGCGGAGGAGACAAACCTGCTTTCCCTGAATGCTTCGATTGAGGCGGCCAGGGCAGGGGTGCAGGGAAGGGGCTTTGCGGTTGTGGCAGGCCAGATACAGAGGCTGGCGGAGCAGTCCGATGAGTCGGCGAAGCAGATAGAAGATATTATCAAGTCGTTGCTCCATGATTCCAAGGAAGCAGTGGAGACTATGGACGGGGTACAGAAAATCATGCAGCAGCAGACCGAGAAAGTACAACAGTCGGAAGATACGTTCGGTGGGGTGAAGGCCGGTATTGACCAGTCTATCATGAGCATCCAGGCAATCGCAAGGCAGACGGAAGAGCTGGACACAGCCAGGGCAAAAGTGATAGACGGGGTGCAGAACCTGAGCGCCATTGCCCAGCAGAATGCGGCGTCAACGGAGGAGACGGCGGCTTCCGTATCGGAAGCGACGGCGATTGTGGAAGACATATCCGACAGCGCTGCCCAGCTTAAGGAAATCGCGGACGAGCTGCAGCAGGGTATAGGGCGATTCCGGCTGTAAAGGCCTGTCTCTCACAAACCGGGGCGTACATCCGGCGAAAAGCAGATAAGTGCCGCAGGCTCCTGCACCGCATTGCGGCCGGATAGGTTGACAGAATATGATAGAAAAAGAAAAATTTCATGTACTGAATTATGTAAAAAAAGAGGAATATACAGGCAGTATGGAAGGCATGCGCTTTATGCTGAAAAAAAAGGCGTCGGGGGAGGAAACACGGCTGGAAACCATTATCTGGCCGGAACCCTTTGGCTATGGGAAAACACCGGAAGAAAAAAAACAGAGGAAGGAGTTCCCGCTCAGTGCGGAAGGGGTGGAACAGGCTGTGGACTGGATGAATGAGCAGTATAAAGTCCGATATGCTTCGGGCAGGAAGCTTTAGAGGTATTTTTCTAAAGGGCGGGAAGCAGCATTGGCGACCGTGTAATGGTTCCTGCGGGCTGTAACAAAGCGCAGGAAATAAGGAAATGGAATATAAGAAAGGCCGAAAAATGAAGAAAAAAGGGAGTATGAATGGAACCGGGAGGATACGCCCGCCGCGTGTGAACAGGCTGGGGGCAGCAGGGATTGGGGCAGGGGTGATAGCGCTGCCTGTTTATGCGGTTTCTTATGCATTGTTTGAATCTGCAATCGTGCGGGATAACAGCCATAGCCGCCTGCCGGATCGGAAACGGGTAAGGCAGTTAGCCAGGCAAATGGCCTGTAAAATGCAGGAAGTGTTTAAGAAACGGGAGAAACCGCAGGAAGACGGGGAAAAGGAGGCATCCGGCTTTGATTCCTTTGCCGAGGCGGTGGAAACGGGGAAGCAGTGGTTCTGGGCACAGGAAAAAGAACGCATCACGATGAAGAGTTATGACGGGCTGCGGCTGGCGGCGTATTATCTTCCTGCAAAGGAGGAATCCGGGAAGGTGCTGATTCTGATGCATGGATACCGCAATGACGGTTTCGGTGATTTTGCCGGGCTGGTCCGGTTTTACCATGAACAGGGGTATAACCTTCTGGTTCCCCACCAGAGGAGCCATGGGGAAAGCGAAGGGGAATATATTTGCTTCGGCGTAAAAGAGCGCTATGACTTAAAGCAGTGGGCGGAATACATAGCCAGGCGCTTCCAGGGGGACTGCCGGATTTTCCTGTCCGGGATTTCCATGGGAGGGGCTACGGTGCTGATGGCGGCAGGACTGGAACTGCCGGGGCAGGTGAAAGGTATTATTGCGGATTGTGCTTATACCTCCCCCTGGGATATCTTTGCCAGTGTCCTGCAGTCGGATTTTCATTTGCCGAAGACGCCGGTGCTGCAGGTGGCGGATTGGATCTGCAGGAGGAAGGCCGGTTTTGCTTTTAAGGAATGCAGTACGATTGACTGTATGCGGACGAACCGGATCCCGGTGTTGTTTATCCACGGAGGGGCGGATACTTTTGTGCCGGCTTCCATGAGTTACCGGAATTATGCGGAATGCGCGGCGGAAAAGGAACTGTACATTGTGAAAAATGCGGCCCATGCGACGAGCAGCCTGGCAGCTCCGGAGGGCTACCGCAGAAAAGTAATGGAGTTTATGGAAAAGTACGGAAATGAAGATTAAGTGTATTGCATTGGATTTAGACAGGACGACGTTAGACGGGCAGGGGAGGCTGTCGGATGGCAACCGGGCGGCTTTGCTGCAGGCGATGGCAAACGGAATACGGGTGATAGTGGCGAGCGGGAGGGCTTTTGCCACGCTGCCGGAGGATATTGTGGCGCTGCCGGGGATAGAATATGCCGTGACAGGGAACGGGGCTGCCATGTACCATGTCTCTTCCGGGAAATGCCTGCACCGGTATTTGCTTGAGGAAGAAGACGTTGCGGCAGTCATGGATGCAACGGCAGAGTGGGGGCCTGTAACTTACGAAGCTTTTATTGACGGGGCGGCATACGCCGGGAAGGAATATGTGGAGGATCCGGAAGCTTTCGGGGCTGCCCCTCAGGCGGTGGAGTATATAAGAAGTACGAGGCGCCCGGTAGGGGACATCTATGATTTTATTATGGAGCACAGAAAAGAATTGGACAGCATGGATATCGTTGTCAGAGGCAGGGAAGATAAAGAAACCGTATGGCGGATTGTGGAAAAACGGACGAAGGGTGTCTATATCACATCCTCCGTTCCCCAGTTGATTGAAATATCCCATAAGGATGCGGGGAAGCATTCGGGTATAAAGTATTTTATGGAACGGCTTGGGCTGAGGAGGGACGAAGTGGCAGCGTTTGGCGATGCGGATAATGATGTGGATCTATTGCTGTTTGCAGGATGCGCGATCGCAATGGAAAATGCGTCCCCAAAATGCAGGGCAGCGGCAGACTATATAACAAAGCACCATGCGCAGGACGGCGTGGCCTATGGGCTGCGGGAGATCCTGCATTTGATTTAAATGCGGGAGAACCGAGCCTTGTAAAAATGCTGTATTCTGTTGACTTCATTGCATGAAATGGATATAATATGGGTAGAATATTACTATTACCGATTTGAGGAGGTGCCATTATGAATATTCGCCCGTCAGCAGCAATCAGGCAGAATTACAATGAGATTGCCGAGCAGTGCAGAAAGACCGCAGAGCCAGTTTTCCTTACCAAGAACGGCGAGGGGGATTTGGTGGTTATGGATATTGGGACTTATAACCGCAGAGAAAAAATGCTTAAGCTCCGTGAGGAACTTTTAGCCGTCCAGGAGGACAGGATGCGTGGCAGCAAAGGCTATTCCGTTGATGAAGCAGCTGCAATGATGCGTAATGCAATCAAGGAGGCGGCAGGTCATGGAACAGCAGAATAGATACCATGTTATTGTGTCAGCGCGTGCAACGCAGATGCTTGTTTCCCATGCTGCATTTTTGGCGCAGGTCAGCCCCGAAGCTGCGGAACGGCTGACTGTAGAATTTGAAAAAACCGCAAATTCACTGGAAATCATGCCGAAGAAATGTCCGTGGCTCACAGGGGAATATATTCCCAGAAACGCTTATCGGTTTATCCTGTTTGAAAAACGGTATATGATAATCTTCCAAATCGTGGATGATATTGTTTATGCAGATTATGTAGTGGATTGCAGGCAGGATTATGGGTGGCTTATACGGTAACAATGAAATAATTAGCAGAAAGCGGCCTGTTGCCGCTTTATTTTTATGCACACGGGCACCCAAAGGAAAATGTCAGCAAGAGCTGACGGGTGGCCGGCGCGCGAGTAGGGGGAAAAGCCTCCCCTACTCGATTTTTAGAAAAAATAATCCATTCTTTCTTGACTTACCTCCGCAGAGTAAATATAATAAAGTGCGTGACTGACCGACTGGTCGGACGGAAAAATGCTGCCGGATGCCAGAGCTGTATGGGCTGGCGGCCCAGGCGGCAGTGGAGATATCTAAAGACAGTGAAGAAAGGGTTGGAACAATGATATCAAAGTTTAGTGTAAAGAAGCCCTATACCGTATTGGTAGGGGTGATTATGGCGGTGGTGCTGGGGATTGTGTCGCTGACAAAGATGACGACGGATTTGCTGCCCAACATTAACCTGCCGTATGTGATTGTTATGACTACATATATCGGGGCAAGCCCGGAAACAGTGGAGATGGCGGTGACGAAGCCGGTGGAGTCTTCCATGGCGACGGTAAGCAATATCGAGGGAATCAGTTCGGTTTCCAGCGAGAATTATTCCATGGTTATCATGGAGTTTGCGCAGAGCGCCGATATGAATGCGGTTTCGCTGGAAATACGGGAAAATCTGGATCAGATCTCGAGCTATTGGGATGATGCGGTCGGGAACCCGATTATCATGAAACTGAATCCTGACATGATGCCGGTCATGGTGGCGGCAGTGGGGATGGAGGGCGCTACCGATACGGAGGTCAGTGAACTGGCGAAAAATACGATTGTGCCGGAACTGGAAAGTATTGAAGGCGTGGCCAGCGCCAGTGCGACCGGGCTTTTGGAGGAGAGTATCCATGTCATCATCCGGCAGGATAAGATAAATGAAATCAATAAGCAGGTATTCGGTTATATTGATGAGGAACTGGAAGAGCAGGAACAGGAGCTGGAAGACGGGCGCAAGGAGCTGGAAGACGGGAAGAAAGAGATTGCCGACGGAAAGAAGGAACTGGCTGACGCCCAGAAGGAACTGGACGATTCGAAGAAGGAACTGGCTGACGGCAAGGCAGAGCTGGAGGAAAATAAGGGCAAGCTGGAAGACGGGAAAAGGGAACTGGAACAGAAAAAGGGGGAAGTTACCCAGCAGCTTGCGGAAATGGAGACGCAGCTTCTGACAGCGAAAGCAGACCTGGAAGCGGCGAAAATTAACATTACGGCCCAGATTACCATGATTGAGGAAATCCAGAAAAAGCTGAAAGATACCATGGGTGATTCTTCGGCGGATCTGAACGGGCAGATGGAGAAGCTGGATGCGCAGATTGCAGAGAAGGAGGGGCAGATTGCGGCGGTGGAGGAGCAGATTGTCCTGCTGGAGGAACAGATCCGCCTGTTGGATGAGCAGATTGCCTTGCTGGACGGGCAGATCGCCCAGGAACAGGAATCGATCGCCCAGGCGGATGCGCAGATTGAGGAGATAAATAACAAAATAGGGGCAATCAATGCGGCGGAAGCCTTTGCATCCAATTATACGGAACAAAATGTGGAATATATCCAGGGCATGGTAGACGCGGAAGCCCCGGATGCGGCGGGGGATATCCGATCGGTGCTGCAGGAATACGAAAATTCCCTTTCGGGAGGGGAGCTGATCGGCCTTTTGGGGGAGCAGAGATCCGGCCTGGAGAGCCAGGGGGCGGAGCTGGAAAACCAGAAGGCGGAAGCGGAAAACCGGATAGCGGAATTGGAGAACCAGAAACTGGAGCTGCAGATCCAAAAAGCGGAATTAGAGGGCCAGAGGGATGATCCGGAAAACGGGCTGGCGGTGCAGCGGGACAAGCTGGCAGCGGAACGGGATGCGCTGGTTGGGGCAAAGGAAGGCTTGGTGCAGCTTAGGGAGGAGATCTTGTCGCTGCTTGAACAGAACGGGCTGAATATCCCGGATCTGGATTTGGAGGGGATGGTAAGGCAGTTACGGGATTCGTTAGGCCCGATCAATGAAAATCTGGAAAAGGTGGACGACGGGCTGACGCAGCTTTACAAAGGAAACCTCCAGGCGGCTACGGAGCTGGCGAACGCCCAGTCGAAAATTGACCTTGGCGAAATGCAGGTGACTCTTGCCGAACAGCAGATGGAATCCGGCGAAAAGCAGTTGGAGGCCGGGCAGGAGCAGATCGATGATGCGTTCAAGCAGTTGGACGATGCCCTGGATCAGCTAAAAGAGGGCGAGGAACAGTTGGACGAAGGCGCACAGAAGCTGGAAGAAGCCAGGGAAGATGCCTATGCGCAGGCGGATATGGCGGACATCCTCACCGTGGATACGGTGAAGCAGCTTCTGGCGGCACAGAATTTTTCCATGCCGGGCGGTTATGTGACGGAAGAGGGGATTGATTATCTGGTACGTGTGGGGGATAAGCCCGGCACGGTGGAGGAACTGGCGGCTATGCCGATTTTGAACCCGGATATGGACGGCGTGGATGTGATAACCCTTTCCGATGTGGCCGATGTATTTATGACGGATAATTCCGCGGATATTTATACGAATATCAATGGCAATGCAGGGGTGCTGATTACCCTGCAGAAGCAGACCGGTTACTCTACCGGGGATGTGTCCGACAAGCTGAAGGACAAATTTGAGGATATGGCAGAGGAAAACGAAGGGCTGTCCATGATTATCCTGATGGACCAGGGGATCTATATCGATATGGTCATGGATTCCATTGCAAGCAGCCTTTTATTCGGGGCTTTGCTGGCTATTTTGGTTTTGATCCTTTTTTTGAAGGATCTGCGGCCTACGCTGATTATCGCTTTTTCGATCCCTGTCAGCCTGGTAACGGCGATTGCCTGTATGTATTTCAGCGGGGTGACGCTGAACATTATATCCCTGTCCGGGCTGTCGCTGGGCGTGGGTATGCTGGTGGATAACTCGATTGTCGTTATTGAAAATATATACCGTATGCGGAGCGAGGGGAAAGGGATGCGGGAAGCGGCGGTGGAAGGCGCAAAGGAAGTGGCGGGGGCGATCATGGCTTCCACGCTGACGACAGTGTGCGTATTTTTACCGATTGTATTTACCGAAGGGATCACGAGGCAGTTGTTCGTAGATATGGGGCTGACTTTCGGTTATTCCCTGGTGGCGAGCCTGATCGTCGCGCTTACGGTAGTGCCTGCAATGGCGTCGAAGATGCTGAGCAAGACAAAGGACGTGACAAAGGATAGCAAATTTTTTGAGGTATTGATCGGCGTATATGAAAAAGTATTGCGCCTTTCCCTGAAATGGAAGCCGGTGGTGCTTCTGCTGGTACTGGCGTTGGTAGGGGTCAGCGCGGCGCTGGCGCTGTCAAGAGGGACAGCCTTTATGCCGGAAATGGAGAGTACGCAGATTACCGTCAGCGTTACCCTGCCGGACGGGACGCCCCTGGAGGAAACGGGGGAGGTGACGGATGAGATTGTGGAGCGGATCCGGACCATAGAGGATGTGGTTGACGTGGGTGCCATGGCAAGTACATCCAGTATGACGCTGCTTACCGGAGGGGGAAACAGTGCGGACAATGCGACGGATATTTATATTACACTGCGGGAGGATAAGGAGCTGACAGGGGATGAACTGGGCAAACGGATTGAAGAGCTAATGGCGGACATGGAAGGGGTGGAACTGGTAGTTAACACATCCTCCATGGATATGAGCGCCCTGGGCGGCAGCGGCATTTCCATTCAGGTAAGGGGAAGGGAAATCGATACGTTGCAGGAAATCGCTTCGGAGGTGGCCCAGATTGTGGCGTCAACGGAAGGGACAGCGGAAGTTTCGGACGGTATGGAGGATTCCACGGAGGAACTGCGGGTGATCATTGACCGGGATAAGGCGATTGCGCATGGCCTGACAGTGGCGCAGGTATTCCAGCAGATTGCGGCCAGGCTGTCGGATGCAACCAGCGCTACCACCTTCGAGACGGAAATTAAGGAATATGATGTTTATGTGAAGAGCGCGGAGGATATCGCCCTGACAAGGGAGACAGTGAAACGGATTCCGATTGATGTGACGAATCAGGACGGGACGAAGGAAAAAGTCCGGTTATCGGAAATTGCCCGCTTTGAAACAAAGGTATCACCGGATGCGGTAAACCGTGCGGATCAAAACCGTTATATCGGCGTGACGGCTTCCATTGCGGAAGGTTACAATGTGGGCCTGGTGTCCCAGGAGCTGCAGAAGAAACTGGCCGGTTATGAACTGCCGGATGGTTACACACTGGTTATGAGCGGGGAGAATGAGACGATTATGGAAGCCATGGAACAGCTTGTGCTGATGCTGATACTTGCGATTGTGTTCATGTATCTGATTATGGTGGCGCAGTTCCAGTCGCTGCTGTCGCCGTTCATCATTATGTTTACGATTCCGCTGGCTTTTACCGGAGGCTTCCTTGGGCTGTATTTCAGCGGCAGTGAAGTCAGTGTTATTGCGGTGATTGGCTTTGTCATGCTGGCGGGGGTTATCGTTAATAACGGTATTGTGCTGGTGGATTATATTAACCAGTTACGGGAAAACGGTATGGAGAAAATGGAAGCTATCGTGGAGGCGGGAAGGACCAGGTTGCGCCCTGTGCTTATGACGGCAATGACGACGATCCTGGCGCTTTCTACCATGGCCTTCGGGCATGACATGGGGGCGGAGCTTTCCAGGCCCATGGCGATTGTGACTATCGGAGGGCTTATTTACGGTACTGCCCTTACGCTGGTAGTCGTGCCCTGTATTTATGATATTTTCAGGAGAGAGAAACGGACAGGGGATAAAATCTGAGTATTGGAAAAGAAAGGTTGCCGCCTGCGTCCTCCCGGCTGCCTCTGGCGGCATGGGAGGGTGCAGGCAGAAATGTTGTTTGCGGCGGGGCATTTGGCCTGGAGGTTGTGATGAGTGAGAGATTGTTGCCGAAAGTAAAGGCATTGTATGAGGCAGTGTTGGAGCTGATTGGGGAGGATGCCGACATACGCAATGTGAAGGTGTCTGATATTACAGGCCGGGCAGGGATTGGGAAGGGGACTGCTTATGAATATTTCAACAATAAAGAAGAACTGATATGCAGTGCCCTGCTTCATTACATTGACCGGACGAGCAGCCAGATTATGGCAGACATCCGGGGGATGAAGGATTGTTCCGAGGTGTTTTGTTATATTTTGGAAAGTATGGAAAGGGAGATACCTAAGAGGGGCTGCCTGCTTCAGTACCTCCAGCTTCGGGCGGATAACGGCCCGATCGGGAAACTATTGCGCGAAGGGATTGAGGAAGGGAACGGTAAAATATGCACGCCCAGGGATCTGGTGGATCATGTGATCCGGGAGGGAATTGGGCAGGGGGTATTCAAGGAGAAATTGCCCGTCCTTTATATGAGGCTGGCCGTTATGTCCAAAATGCTGGTTTATTCGTTTTGTATTATGGACGAAAATGCGGCGATGCAGTGTGATAAGGGGCAGATGCGCAGGCTGCTTTGTGAAGGGCTGTTTAAGGAACTGGGGTGAGCCGGCGCCGCATCCGGGCTTTGAATATCAACGGGCTTGTTGGCAGTTACAGTTCACTCCCAATGTCATTAACTTAAGTGGGTGTGGTTCACAGGCCGGA
>CANDKY010000137.1 GCA_947385425.1 uncultured Lachnospiraceae bacterium
CCGCCATACCATTCAACTACCTTTGCATAGCTTTTCTGCATTTTTTCAGAAGATACGGCTTCCATATAATGCTTTTTCCATTGTTCAATGCTTCCAAATTCTTTTATTGCAATGTTTCTTATGTTTTCCGGCATATGATCTATCATAGTCTGGAACATTTCTTCAATCTCTGTTTTAGTAAAAACTGCAAAATCCATTTTGTTTTCTCCTTTCAGGATGTCGTCAATGCTGGCGATCAGGCGTTCCATACGCTCTTTTTTTGCTGTCAGCATTTTCCTCTGCATTTGTAAAATCTGGTTCCTGTCAAGAGCCGGGTTCGCCATAATCGCTTTGATTTCCTTCAAAGGAATATCAAACTCACGGAAGAACAATACTTGCTGTAATGTTTCCAGTACTTTATCGTCATAAAGCCGGTATCCCGCTTCACTTTTGCCAGTCGGTTTTAAAAGTCCGATTTCATCATAATAGTGGAGCGTGCGCACGCTGATACCTGTTAAATTTGACACATCTTTTACTGTCCTCATAGCTATCGGCCTCCTGTTCCTGATATATCCACTTTAATCTATGACGTTCCGTGAGGGTCAATAGGTAATTTCAGCTTTTTTATCAATTACTCTCCACTATAATACGAACGCTTCCTTTTGCCCCTTTTCCCGTTACTTCAACGGTATATGTTCCACTTTCATCAATTTCAATAGCAAACTCATTAGATACGGAAATTTCGTTGTCCTCATAGATAGGTTCTTCCTCCTCTTTCTGAATTTTTATTGATAAACTTCCCTTATTAACTATAATTTTTCCACTAATGGTATTTCCGGATTCAACAATTAAGTCTTGCGTGTCTGTTGTATTTAACACATTATACTCCATGATAAACTCAATGTCGTTTCCTGTACGGCTGCCGTCAAATTTTGTACCACACGCAGTTAAAGATACGAAAAGCGCTAATATGCAAACTATCTTTTTCATAAAACAAAAAACCTCCGATTCTGATTTGCCGTTGCTTTATTATAAACCCTTTCTTTCCAAAATGAAAGTGTTTCCACCTGTGCGGTTGGCGCCCTGTCTCCTCCCGGCGGCTCCTGGCTGCGCAGAAGAAGAAAATCCATTCAAAAAAGTGATGAGATTTCTTACAGCTTTTCCGGATAGATTTGCTGTTGTTTTTGGCGGAGTCACCGCCTGGCAGCAAATCTATCCGGAAAAACCGTTAGAAGGAACTTGAACAGGGCGGCGAAAAGAAATCCCTCTGGTGTGTTCCCATGTTACATCGTGGCTAGGCATACCGCCGGCCCGGCCGCCCAGAACTTCTTTTCCCTTTAACATATCCCAGGAAAAGCCGGAAACCGGTTCCCTGGATACGAGGAAATTCCCGGCACGCTGGGTCAATTGGGCGAAGTTGACGGCATAGTCCTGTGTGCCGCCAATGTATGTGTAGATAGTGCTTTCACTCCCCATAAAGCCGATATCAGCTTCGTCAGTGAGGAGGGCTGTCATTGTTTTATCCGCGCCGAAGCCTGTGACCAGCTCGAGGTCGATCCCTTCCTCTTTGAAATAGCCTTCTTCTATAGCGATATACATTGGTGCATAGAAGATGGAGTGGGCGACTTCATTCAGTGTGACTTTTACGGTGTCTCCATTGTCATTGGCTGTCCCGCCCTCTGTTCCGGCGCACCCCATAAGGCAGGAGCAGAGGAGAAGAAGGGCAAGTCCCAGGGCTGCAATTGTACGGAATGTCAGATAAGTATTGTGTTTGCGCATCGTTTTATAGTACCTCCATAAATAGTGATGTTTTATTATATTGGGGGTGCGGGGGGAGTGTGCATGGACACAACGATACAGGGTAGCAGCAGCGGTTTCGAAACACGCTCTGGACAAGGGGCGCTAAACTGGTTATAATATTGGAAGGCTATGATGTGAGTGCCCGCAGAAGCGGGCGAATGGGAGTTAACGTGAAAAGAAGTATCCGGGATACCGTATTGCGGCATTATTGCGGTTACTATGGAAAAGTCTCTCTGCCCTGTGAAAGCTTTCGTATATGGCTTTGGCAGGAGCCGGAAGCAGAAATTTGTTATATCGTTAACTATAGTTATAATTCGGATGGAGGGTAAGGCAAAATGGGATTGATAAAGGCGTTAAAAGGAGCCGTAGGGACAGTGGCGGCAGACCAGTGGAGGGAGTATTTTTACTGTGATTCGTTGGAAAGCAATGTCCTGGCGGCAAAGGGCAGGAAACGTGTCAGCGGGAAAGGGAGCAATACCAAAGGGGTAGATAATATTATTTCCAATGGTTCTGTCGTAGCGGTCAATGAAGGGCAGTGCATGATCATTGTGGATCAGGGTAAAGTGGTGGAGTTCTGTGCGGAAGCGGGAGAGTTCTTATATGATACTTCATCGGAACCATCCCTGTTTTACGGGGCTTTCGGCGAGAATGTGGGGAAGACTTTTGCGGCAATAGGGAAGCGCTTTACGTTCGGCGGGGATGCGGCGAAGGATCAGAGGGTTTACTTCTTTAATACGAAGGAAATTATAGGCAATAAGTATGGCACGGCTAATCCGGTGCCTTTCCGTGTGGTGGATACGAATATCGGCCTGGATGTGGATATTACGCTGCGGTGTAACGGGGAATATTCATACAGGATTACAGATCCGCTTTTGTTTTACGCGAATGTATGCGGGAATGTGGCGGATGATTTTACAAGGGATAAGATAGACAGCCAGTTGAAGACGGAGCTGCTTACCGCATTGCAGCCGGCCTTTGCCAGGATTTCGGAGATGGGGGTACGGTATAGTTCTATTCCGAAGCATACGATGGAGCTGGCGCAGATACTGAACGAGGAACTTTCTGCAAAATGGTCGCAGTTACGGGGGATATCCATCGTTTCTTTCGGGATGAATTCGGTCAGGGCTTCCGAGGAAGATGAGGAAATGCTCAAAGAACTCCAGCGGACGGCAGTATACCGGAATACGGATATGGCTGCTGCCGCGTTGGTAGGGGCGCAGGCAGATGCTATGCGGTCTGCCGCTTCCAATAAGTCCGCGGGGCCGATGATGGGATTTGCGGCGATGAATATGGCGAATATGGCAGGCGGGATGAATGCGGCTGCGCTGTTTGGGATGGGGCAGCAGGGCGGTGCGCAGCCCAATGGAGCGGGAACGGGCAGCCGTGCCGGCAGGCAGGCTTACGGTGAGGAAAGCGGCCGGGGTATGCAGGGCGGCGGACAGGCTTACGGCGCGGAAAGCAGCGAAGGAGGTATGCAGGGGAACGGCGGCCCGGCAAAAGGGTGGAACTGTTCCTGCGGCGCTATGGGCAACACCGGGAAGTTCTGCGTGGAATGCGGCGCCCCTAAGCCTGCGGACGGATGGACCTGTAGCTGCGGGGCAGTGAATAAAGGGAAATTCTGCAGTGAGTGCGGAAAGAAGAAGCCGGCAGGGATGCCTCTGTACCGCTGCGATAAATGCGGGTGGGAGCCGGAGGATCCAAAGAATCCTCCCAAGTTCTGTCCGGAGTGCGGCGATCCGTTTAACGAAAGTGATATTGTTTAGACGTGGCCGAATGGTTTTCCGTACATAATGGCAATGTTTTTGCGTGGAACGGCATATAGTTTTATGTTTGGCGGGAGGATGCGTTAGATACACTCCGGGAAGAGAAAGGGAATAACGATTTATGGGTATTTATGATACATTGAACGAGCAGCAGAAGAAAGGGGTTTTTACCACAGACGGGCCTGTGCTGTTGCTGGCAGGGGCAGGGAGCGGCAAGACCAGGGTCCTGACCCACAGGATTGCTTACCTGATTGAGGAAATGGGAGTCCAGCCGTTCCATATCCTGGCGATTACTTTTACCAATAAAGCGGCGGGGGAAATGAGGGAGCGTGTGGATTCCATTATAGGCCACGGTGCAAGCCAGATTTGGGTGTCTACCTTCCATTCCACCTGTGTGCGTATCCTCAGGAGGTATATTGACCGGATCGGGTTTGACAATAATTTTACCATTTATGACACGGATGATCAGAAAACCGTGATGAAATATGTGTGCAAACGTTTGCAGATTGACACGAAGATGCTTAAGGAACGGACGATTATGGGTGCCATATCTTCGGCGAAGGATGAGCTGGTATCCCCGTCGGATTTCCAACTGCAGGCTATGGGGGATTTTACCCAGACGAAGATTGCACAGGTATATCAGGAATATCAGGCAGTGCTGCGTAAAAGCAATGCCCTGGATTTTGATGATCTGATTGTGAAAACGGTGGAGCTTTTCCGCCTTTGCCCCGAGGTACTGGCAGGATACCAGGATCGGTTCCGGTATATCATGGTGGACGAATACCAGGATACGAATACGGCGCAGTTTGAGCTGATAAGGCTGCTGGCCTCCCAGTACAGGAACCTGTGTGTGGTAGGGGACGACGACCAGTCTATTTATAAATTCCGCGGGGCTAATATAAGGAATATCCTGGATTTTGAAAAAGTGTATCCGGAGGCAACAGTGATTAAACTTGAGCAGAATTACCGTTCCACACAATATGTCCTGGACGCAGCCAACGCAGTGATACGGAATAATGCAGGGCGCAAGGAGAAGGCCCTCTGGACACAAAAGGCGGGAGGCAGCCGGATTCATTTCCGGCAGTTTGATACGGCATATGATGAGGCTGAATATGTCGCAGGCGATGTGATGGAAAAAAAACGACAGGGGATTGCGGATTATGGCGGCTGTGCGGTCCTTTACCGGACGAACGCGCAGGCGCGTATGCTGGAAGAGCGGTTTGTGGTCAGCGGGATCCCTTATGATGTGGTAGGGGGCACGAATTTCTATGCCCGCCGGGAAATCAAGGATTTGCTGGCTTATCTGAAGACAATCGACAACGGAAGGGACGATGTGGCGGTAAAACGGATCATCAATGTGCCTAAGCGGGGAATCGGCGCAACAACGATTGCCCGGGTGCAGGAATATGCGGACAGCCGGGAAATCAGCTTTTATGACGCGCTGCGGGAAGCGGATCAGATTATGACTTTGGGGAAGAGCGCGGTGAAGCTGAAGCCTTTTGTTACATTAATCCAGTCATTCCGCAGCAAACTGGAATATTACGGGCTGGAGGATCTGATAAAAGATATCATAGCAACGACCGGGTACGTGGACGAGTTGAAAAATTCGGAGGAAGAGGATGCCGAGGACAGGATAAATAACATTGATGAGCTGATCAGCAAAATTGTCGCTTATGAGGAAACACACGAAAATGCAGGTCTGAGCGGGTTCCTGGAAGAGGTGGCGCTTGTGGCGGATATAGACCGTATCGGCAGCGACGGGAACCGGGTGCTTCTGATGACTTTGCACAGTGCAAAAGGGCTGGAATTTTCCCATGTATACCTGGCGGGCATGGAGGACGGTATCTTTCCCAGTTACATGTCAATCAGTTCGGACAATATCGAGGATATAGAGGAAGAACGGCGGCTGGCTTATGTGGGGATCACACGGGCAAAAGATGATCTGACAATTACGTGTGCGAAACAGAGAATGATACGCGGGGAAACCCAGTATAACCCGGTGAGCCGTTTTGTGGGGGAGATCCCGGAGGAGCTGCTGGATCAGAAACGTCCCGGTGTGAAACGGTGGAATTTTTCCGATATGCCGGACGGACAGCGGGAGCCGGTGCGCTTTGGAGGTGAAATGCCTTTTGGGGATGAAAAGGCTTTCGGGGCAGGGCGGCAGGGAAGCTACAGCCGCAGCGGCAGCAGCGGGTATGAATCCGTCTTTGACAAGCCGAAACCGGCGGCGGAGAAGGCAAAGCCGAAAGCAACAGTAGTAAAAAGGCGGACGCCTGCGGAAAACAGGCCCTTTATCAGCAGCGGCGTGAACGCACTGAAAGGGGTGGAGGGGTTATCCAAAGGGATGGCAGGTTCCGGCGCGCCGGATTACGGTGTCGGCGACAGGGTAAGGCATGTGAAGTATGGGGAAGGCATGGTAATGAATATCGAAAAAGGGCCGAGAGATTATCAGGTAACGGTGGTTTTCGACAGCGCCGGACAGAAAATTATGTATGCAGGCTTTGCTAAATTGAAAAAAATATAAATTTATCAAATTTTTATAGTAAATTTCTGGAATTAGTGTTATATTATATGTAGTGTATGGTCAGTTATATGAATCAGATTTAAGGTTTCTGAATGGAAAAGCTGGCAGCGGGCAACAATAAAACATCAAGGTGAAGAGAGGTAAGAAGTATGAATAAGTCAGATAAGCTAAACAGGCTGGAAAAATTGAATAAGCTGAACAAATTGGAAGAATATATTGATATGAGCAGGATCAATGAGCTGCTGGGGAAGAAGGAAGAGGAAGAGAAGAAATGCAATAAGGTTCTCTGGGTATTTGCCGTAGTCGGCGCAATTGCGGCGGTAGCAGGCATTGCTTACGCGGTATACCGTTATCTGAAACCGGATTATCTGGAAGACTTCGAGGATGATTTCGAAGACGACTTTGATGATGATTTCTTTGAAGATGAAGACGAGGAAGAGGAAGAAGAATTTGGCGCGGATGAGTCTGAAAGCGAAGACGGAGAATAATATCCGATATCTGGCTGATGCTGATTTACCGGCGCTGTAGTAATGTTGCAGGGTGCCGGAAATGGCCGGCATTGAATAGGAAAGGTAAGGAACGGAATGTACCGGAGCATATTTCCGTAGTGCTCTGAGCTACATTCCGTTTTTGGTATGGATTTGTGAGATGTTTTTGTTAGAAGTGAATAAATCATGAAGCGTATATAGAACGATTAAATTAAGGCGCTTCCGGCGGAGGAAGAAGGCAATTAACTTACCGATAGTCCGCAGTTATTTATTTACAATTCCTTAGAAGAAGAGAGGTACAGGGAAATGAAAAAGGGACAGGTTATGGAGGGCGTAGTGGAAAGAGTGGATTTTCCAAACAAGGGTATTGTCACCGGGGAAGAGGGGAGCTGTGTGGTGAAAAATGCCCTGCCGGGGCAGAAGGTATCCTGCCGGATCCGCAAGGCAGGGAGGGGGAAAGCGGAGGGGAGCTTGTTGGAGGTATTGGAGAAATCACCTTTGGAAACGGAAAACCGGTGCCCGCATTTTGGCATTTGCGGGGGATGTGTATATATGTCCCTGCCGTATGAGGAACAGCTTCGCATAAAGGATGGGCAGGTGAGAAGGCTTTTGACCTCTGTGCTGGGGGAACAGAAAACAGAGTCTGTCTATGAGGGGATAAAGGGAAGCCCGGAGGCTTATGGGTACAGGAATAAAATGGAGTTTTCCTTTGGGGATGAGGTGAAGGACGGTCCCCTGGCGCTGGGGATGCACAGGCGGGGCAGTTTTTATGATATCGTGACTGTGGAGGAATGTCAGATTGTAGATGAGGATTATCGGAAAATCCTTTGCTGTGTACGGGATTTTTTTGCCGCCGGGGAGGTAAGTTTTTACCACAGGCTGAGACACGAGGGGTATTTGAGGCACCTGCTTGTGAGGAAAGCGGCAAAAACGGGCGAGATATTGGTCGCGCTTGTAACGACTACGCAGGAGGAACATGATTTGCAGCCTTTCGCGGAAGCGCTCCTGAAACTTGATCTGGATGGGAGGATCGTGGGGATTCTGCACACGGAGAATGACTCTGTGGCGGATGTGGTGCGCAGCGATGGGACGGAGGTGCTGTATGGGCAGGATTATTTTTATGAGGAGCTTTTGGGGCTGAAATTCCGTATTTCCCAGTTTTCCTTTTTCCAGACAAACACTTACGGGGCTGAGGTGCTGTATGCCATGGCAAGAGAATATATCGGCGCGTTGTCCGGGGGGAAAAGGCAGGTGGTATACGATCTGTACAGCGGTACGGGTACAATAGCACAGATGATGGCGGATGCGGCAGGGAAGGTGATCGGTGTGGAAATCGTGGAGGAAGCCGTGGAAGCGGCGAGGGATAATGCACGGTTAAACGGTTTGGATAATTGTGAGTTTATCGCCGGCGATGTCCTGGAGGTGTTGGACGGGATCGGGGAAAAGCCGGATTTCATTATACTGGATCCGCCCAGGGACGGGGTGCATCCTAAGGCTTTGAAAAAGATCCTTGATTACCGCGTGGAGCGGCTGGTATATATATCCTGTAAGCCTACGAGCCTGGTGCGGGATTTGAAGGTGTTTCTGGAAAACGGGTATGAAGTGGTGCGGGCGGGGAGTGTGGATCAGTTTCCTTTTACCGGGAATGTTGAGTGTGTTGTGGCCTTAAGCCGCATAAAATAAGGGTTTTTAAGGGATTGTAGGGTGTGAAAATGGGCGGTTTGCCACCGATTTGCCACCATAATTCTGAAAAATTCTCTAAAACATTAAAAAAGGGCTGAACAGCCCTGAACTTTGCTGTCAGCCTCTTTCAGTATTTTATAAAATTTCACGGCTCGTGGCTTGTTCGAAAATATCAACAGAACGCGCTGCCATGACCTCCGTATCATGCACATAAGTTTGCAGGGTGGTCTGGATGTCGGAATGCCCAAGCCGTGTTTGTACGTCTTTTATATCAGCGCCGGATTCAATTAATTTTCAGATGCTGGTAGATATTGGATTTAAGGAGATTGAGGCAGGATTTCCGGCTGCGTCTGATACGGAGTTTCGCTTTATCCGGACGCTGTTCGGAAACGGGGACCGGACAGGGAACGTGGACTTGGCCACACTTGCCATGAACCTGTTTTCTTATGGGATAGAGCCTGAACTTGACTTTTCCGATATGCCGAAAATTCGCAGGATATATGAGTACCTGACGGGTATGAAAGTCCATGACAGGCATCCCTACGCCGGTGATTTGGTTTTCTCTGCGTTTTCCGGTTCCCATCAGGATGCGATTGCAAAAGGGATGAATTATCGTAAGGAAAAGGGTGTGAATTTATGGACGGTTCCTTATCTGCCAATCGATCCGGAGGATGTGGGACGACAGTATGACTCAGATGTGATTCGGAACAACAGCCAGTCGGGAAAAGGAGGAGTCGCTTATATCCTGAAACAGAATTTTGCCCTGTCGCTTCCTGAAAAGATGAAAGAAGAAGTCGGCTATATGGTGAAACGGGTGTCGGATGAAACGCATAGCGAGATTTCGCCAAATGAGGTTTACCGTATTTTTACGGAGCAGTATGTGGAAGCGAAGCCGCACTTTCAGATAAAAGAGTGCCATTTCCGGCAGGAGGGTGAGGGAAGAAAATTCCTCAGATTGCAGAGGCATGATGGTTATCGCCCATATTGATGAAAAAAATCTGGGGCTGGTAAAGAGCCTGCCTGCTTCAGTACGTTTTACCGTGGAACTTGCAGAAGAGTAAGAAGAATATTTTAAAATTGTCTAAAATCAGTTTTGCAAATATGTGTAAAATTGTTTGTGAGATGTATCAACGCAATGTCATTTAGTTAAGTATTAGGTTAGATTCTACTATGGGGTCTAACCTATATTTTTGTATAAATTTTGTATAAATTTCAAAAAACGGGTTGACAAAAACGCTAAAATGTGCGGCCGCTCTCGCTACTGATTGTTTTTTATGAGGTAGCGAGAGCGGCCCTTGAAGTTGGAAATATCATTATCATTTCAATTTCAAGGAGGTACACACTATGTTCCATGACAAAATTAAATACATTTTCTCATCTTCCATTCAGTCGGTGGTATCCAGAATCTCTGACTTTTCTGTCCATCCCGGAAAAGATTTTACCCGCCGCAAAAAATTCCCGGCTGATATACTCCTGGCTTTCCTGATTTCAGAAGGCTCTTCCTCTACTAAGAATGAGCTTCTCGATTTCTTCGACATGGATTCCGATAAGCCTACAGATTCTGCTTTTAACCAACAAAGAGCCAAACTCATGCCCGAAGCAGTGGAAGCCGTCTTCCATAAGTTCAACGAATCTATGGATTTTCTCGATACACAGACGGAGTATCGTTTTCTCGCAGCAGATGGCTCTACTGCTACTTACTTCAGCAGTCCAAAGTTCTCATCCCCCGAATATTTTGTGGAACCGGGACATTCCGCCAAAGGATTTTATAGTATAACAATAATATAAAAATCAAGGAGGATTACAGATGGAGTACACGACATTAAGTAACGGAGTAAAAATGCCGATGGAGGGATTCGGCGTGTTTCAGGTGCCGGAAGTGGCAGCATGCGAGCAGGCGGTGACGGATGCGCTGGCAGCGGGTTATCGTCTGATCGACACCGCAGTGGCATATTTCAATGAGGTGATATGTTGTGAAGTGTAGATGTAAACATTTCTGGCAAACGTAGTATTTTAGCGGAAATGCGCATCTGCTAAAATACAACATATGCGGCTGGCTCATTTGTGGTGAATGGAAACTTGCAGATGTTGTGGTAAAGGGAGAAGGTGATAATTCTTTTATTCGTATCTGTAAACAGTTTAGCACAAAGAAAGGCGGTTGTATATGGAAATTACATATCATTGGGAAGGGGACTATCTGATTCCCGATCTCAAACTTTCGGATACAACTGAGTATCAGATCGGGAAGTATGGACGGATGAGGAAGCGTTTTTTAGAAGAAAACCACAGGGGCATTTATTCGCATATGATTCTATCAGAAGTCTTATGGAAGCACCTTGCGGAAATTGATGAAGAATGCAATGAGATGATGGATAGGCTTGTGGGGCAGATGGCAAAGAAAGAGGGTGTGACGGAGCAGTTAAAATCTGATGACTGGCTATGTTGGCTTCAGAAGATGAACGGCATCAGGAGCAGGGCGGAGGAAGTGGTGTTGCACGATCTGATATATTCCCTTTAGTTCTGGCTTTGTTTTAAGTTTTGTAGCATGAGGCACAGATGATGTCAAGACACCGGCTCCGCCTCGCCTGCGACGGTCTTGACATCATCTGTGCCTCATGCTATGGAGCGGTCAAGGGGGGAACAAAGTTCCCCCCCATTGCATTAAAAATGCCAATGGCGGTATTCTGAAAAAATCAAAATTGGGGATTGACAGGAATTGAAAAATGGCTTATTATTGACAATAAGAAATGGGTTTTTACCGTACAGTGTTTTCACTCAAGC
>CANDKY010000138.1 GCA_947385425.1 uncultured Lachnospiraceae bacterium
TTGCGTTTGACAGCATTTTTTTCTTAAGTTAATGACATTGGGAGTGAACTGTAACATTTGAGCGCCCACAATGTCTTTCCGGATGCGGTGCCGGAGCCGGGCAGTGGACAGCCGCTGAGGGGGGGGTGATGGCAATATAATGTCGGATTGAGATTGTTCGACAGGAAGAAGTATGTTACAATAGGGGATAATTAGGAAATCCCCATGCCCGCATATGCGGCATCACCAGTGAGGAAAATAGGGGCAGGGGGACTTTTTCACAGTAACTGTATGGAAATACGGGAAGCAGGAGAAAGGAAGGCGGGACAGGTATGCAGAGGGTTACATTAGGCAGGACAGGGATAGCGGTGAGCAAAAACGGGTTTGGGGCATTGCCCATACAGCGTATACCGAAAAAGGAAGCGGTTTACTTGCTGCAGAAAGCGTTTTATAACGGTATGGATTATTTTGATACGGCGAGATGGTATACGGACAGTGAGGAGAAGCTGGGAGCAGCCTTTTCTTATATAAGGGATAAAATGGTGATTAGTACAAAGACCGGGGCTCAGAATGCGGAAGGGTTTTGGAAGGATCTGGACACAAGTTTACAGATGCTCCAGACAGATTACATAGATATCTATCAGTTCCACAATCCGGCGTTTTGTCCGAAACCCGGGGATGGCTCCGGGTTGTATGACGCTGCTGTGGAGGCGAAAAAGCAGGGGAAAATCCGCCATATAGGTATTACAAACCACAGGCTGGCTGTAGCGAAGGAGGCTATTGCTTCTGATCTGTATGAAACGATGCAGTTCCCGTTTTCTTATCTGGCCGGGGAGCCGGAACTCGAAATCGTGAATATGTGTAAAGAGAAGAATATGGGATTCATCGCCATGAAAGGGCTGTCAGGCGGGCTGATTACGAATTCGGCGCTGGCTTACGCGTATATGGCGGAGTTTGGCAATGTAGCGCCCATATGGGGAATACAGAAGGAAAGCGAATTGGATGAGTTTCTGTCCTATCAGGAAAATCCTCCTGTGCTGACAGAGCAGATGGAAAGGGAGATTGAAAAGGAAAGGGAAGAACTGGCCGGGGATTTCTGCCGCGGGTGCGGGTACTGCATGCCCTGCCCTGCAGGTATTGAAATCAATAATTGTGCCAGGATGAGCCTGCTGCTGCGCCGGGCACCGAAAGAAGGGTATCTGAGCAAGGAATGGCAGGAGAAGATGAAGAAAATAGAAGATTGCCTGCATTGCGGAAAATGTAAGGGAAAGTGTCCGTATGGATTGGATACGCCGTTGCTGCTGGAAAAGAATTACGAGGATTATAAAACGTTTCTGTAAGGGATGCCCGCAGTTTTTATGCGCAGCCCCATGCGAAGGGGGATGCGGCTGGGACGGCGCATGGAAGGTAAAGCGGGTAGGGGAGGCGCTCCGTCCCCTGCCCGCTTGCAAAGACCTGTACAGATGAAGTATACTGCATGTGCGCCGTGCGGGGCAAATCATCAGGAAGATACTTTTTTGTCCGAATTTTTTTTCTTCTTATCGTTTTTGGATGTTGAACCGATTTTAGTGGAATAGGAAAGCCCTGTACCGGGGGCGGATACACGTACTCTGGCCCCGGATTTTGAATTGAAGGATATTCCCGCGAATTTCCCGCCGATGCTGATGCCGGCGCTTTCTTTGCCGATATTCAGTTTTACGCCGGGGGCGATTTTAATGGTTTTGCGGAATCTGAGTCCCATAATAAATTCTCCTTTCTCATAAGGTATTTTTGTCTTTGTGTTATGTAGGATGTGATGTTGTCTGTCCGTATCAAATATAGCTTAATCCCATGGAAATGTAAATACAAAATTATTCCGTCCTGCGGAAATCAATTTTCCGGTGTGCTGCATATTTATATAGGGAGCGGATTGCGGGAGGGTTACGGGATGGGAAAGGATATAGTCAGGATGGCATCCATGCAGCCGGGAGAGAGGGGGAGGATTGCCGGGCTGCATGTGGCGGGAGATATAGGGCAGAGGCTGAAGGATATGGGATTTGTAAAGGGGGCAGGGATAGAATGTGTTTATGACAGTCCGTTTGGTGATCCGTCAGCGTATTTTGTCAGAGGTACTTTGGTAGCGGTCAGGAAGGAAGACGCGGAGGGGATCGAGGTTGAGACGGAAAGGCAGGTGCATGGAAGGGGGGAAGGGGAATGGCATTGAGTCATGTTTCGGCCGGCCTGGATGCGGCGGACTGCGGCCTGGAGATAAAAAAGAAAAAGGACAGCGATCTTATAGTTGCGCTCGCGGGAAATCCGAATGTCGGGAAAAGTACGGTTTTCAATGCCCTGACAGGGCTGCATCAGCATACGGGTAACTGGGCGGGGAAGACAGTAACGAACACGCAGGGGTATGCTTCCAGCGGGCAGCAGGGATATGTGCTGGTGGATATCCCCGGTTGTTATTCTTTACATACAAATTCGGCAGAAGAAGAGGCGGCGCGGGATTTCATCTGTTCCGGCGCGGCCGATGTGGTGGCGGTTGTCTGTGATGCGGTGTGCCTGGAGCGGAGCATTGGGCTGGCTCTGCAGATACTGGAACTGACAGAACGGGTAGTGGTCTGTGTAAATTTGATGGACGAGGCGCAGAAGAAGCATATCCATATTGACCTGGAGGGACTGCAGGAGCGGCTGGGAGTCCCTGTGGTGGGGACTGCCGCAAGAAAGGGGACAGGGCTGGAAAGATTCTGCAGGGCGATAGATGAAGCGGCGGGGAGGAGGGACAACGGGAGGAAAGGGCGCGGGTACAGAAAACCGGAGGCAGGTATTGCCGGAGGGGATGGCGCGTCAGAACTTTGCAGCGGGCTGATAACCTATGAGGATAGCGGCTATCTGGAGCCGGATCGGAAAAAGGACAGGATACTTACAGGGAAAAGAACGGCGGTTCCCATTATGTTCCTGTTTCTTCTGGGTACTTTCTGGCTGACAATTGCGGGGGCAAATTATCCGTCGGAATTGCTGCGCAGCTTTTTTTCTTTTCTGGAAGGCAAATTGATGGAAGGGCTCATATGGGCAGGGGCACCGGAGCCGCTCCGGGAGATGCTGATATATGGGATCTACCGCGTGGTGGCTTGGATAGTGGCGGTCATGCTGCCGCCAATGGCGATTTTTTTCCCGTTGTTTACTATTATGGAAGATTCGGGATATCTGCCCCGTGTAGCGTTTAACATGGATAAATGTTTCAGGAAATGCCACGCGTGCGGGAAGCAGAGCCTGACTATGGCTATGGGATTTGGCTGTAATGCCGCCGGTGTGGTAGGGTGCCGTATCATTGATTCTCCGCGGGAACGGCTGGTGGCAATTATTACGAATAGTTTCGTACCGTGTAACGGGAGATTCCCGACATTGATAGCCATTATCGTTATGTTTTTTGCAGGAGGTACGGCAGGGGCGGGGACATCCGTCGTTTCCGCACTGATTCTGGCCGGTTTCGTTATGCTGGGCATCGGAATGACTTTCCTGGTTTCCTGGCTGCTGTCTGTTACGGTCTTAAAGGGCGTGCCTTCGTCGTTTGTGCTGGAGCTGCCTCCTTACCGGCGGCCGCAGATCGGGAGGGTAATTGTACGGTCAGTGTGTGACAGGACAGTGTTTGTGTTAGGGCGTGCCGTGGCGGCCGCAGCTCCTGCCGGGGCTGTTTTGTGGCTTTTTGCCAATGTACGGATTGGCGATATGACAATTCTGGCACATTTGGCGGAGGCGCTTCAGCCTTTTGCCGCATTGCTCGGGCTGGACGGAGTGATCCTGCTGGCATTTATTTTAGGGATGCCGGCGAATGAGATAGTAGTGCCGGTTATTATTATGGCATATCTGGCGCAGAGGACGCTGGTAGAGATAAGCGACAATGCTGTCTTAAAACAACTGCTGACGGATAATGGCTGGACGTGGACGACAGCGGTGAGCACTATGCTGTTTTCCCTGATTCATTGGCCCTGTGCAACGACCTGCCTGACTATCCGCAAGGAAACGGGGAGTTTGAAATGGACGCTGGTATCCATATTAGTACCGGCTGTTTTGGGGTGTGCCGTATGTATGTTTTTCCACTTTACGGTTGAGTGCATTTCGGCTTTATTATGATATTTCTTACTGTTTTTCGGGATTGGGGCGCTGGTTTGGAGTACTAGAGCGGCGCTGTGCGGCAGGGTGCCGGCCGCACAGTGAAAAATTTATTTTGCAATTATGTCCAAAGTATCTGAAAAGGTGATATAATATGCAATGTCAGGAATGGTTTTATAGTATCAATCGGGAAGACGGAAAGGGAAAGTGGATATGGCACCGAAGACGATGGAAAATAGGTCAGGAAACAAGGGAATCAGCGGGAGTACATTGAAGCTGGTTGCTATCATTGCTATGTTTATCGACCATGCGGCGGCAATTATCCTTGCAAGGGTATTGCTGGGCGGGGCGGAAGGGCTGATGCAGATGGATATGGGAATGTACCGCCTGTATTTGGTGATGCGTTTGATTGGAAGGTTGGGGTTCCCGATTTTCTGTTATCTGCTCATTGAGGGATTCCTGCATACACGGAATCTGAAAAAATATGCGGGAAGGCTGCTGCTGTTTGCGCTGGTATCGGAAATACCCTTTGATCTCGGTTTTGCGGGGGAGCTGTTTTACTGGGAATATCAGAATGTTTTCTTTACTTTGTTTATCGGGCTGATGGTAATTGCAGGGTTCCGTTATGTGGACGAAAAGCAATGGAATAAGGCATTGCGTGTTGCTGGCTGTGTGCTGTTGGCAGCGGCCGGGGCAGGTGCGGCTGCGCTGCTGCAGACAGATTACGCGGCTACCGGGGTACTGACGATTGCTGCCATGTATTTGTTCCGGAAAAACAGAATGCTGGAAGCCATAGCCGGCTGTACCTTGCTTACATGTATGCAGGGATTGGAAATATCTTCATTTCTTATCCTTATCCCGATCCGTATGTACAATGGGACGCGGGGATGGAATATTAAATGGTTCTTTTATATTTTTTATCCGGCGCACATCCTTTTGCTGTATCTGATTGCGGCCGCAATGGGGTTGGGGCAGGTAAGGCTTATGATGTAAGGCTGCTCTAACCGGTTCCTCAGTCAGGGGGGGGGCAAGGGCTGCGGGAGTTTAGTGTTTTTTAATTAAAATTTGGGATTGGTTTAATTGCTTTTTTCAGCGCAGGTTTTAGAATGAATAACAGGCAGGATTCAAAATATTCCGATAAGAAATGGGGCTTGAGACAGTGAGAGAGAGATTTGTTCGGTTTATGCAGGGAAGATATGGGGTTTATGGGCCGGATTCCATGAACCGTTTTCTGTTGGGCGGCGCATTGGCGGCAATGCTGTTATCTGTTTTTACAAGGTGGGAGTTCTTATATGTGATTGCCCTGGCAGCGCTTATCTATGCGTATTTCAGAATGTTTTCCAGAAATTATGCCAAGCGGTATGCGGAGAACCAGGCGTTCCTGAAATATACTGCCAGGCTGCGGGGATTCTGGTCTTCCAGGAAAAGGCTGGCGGAACAGAGTAAAGAGTATCATATTTACAAGTGCCCTAATTGCAGGCAGAAAATAAGGATCCCCAGGGGAAAAGGGAAAATTGCGGTGCGGTGCCCGAAATGCAGTACGGAATTTATTAAGAAAAGCTGAACGGAAAACCGGGGCTGAAAAACTGCCACGAAATAACCTGCATTATTTCGTGGCAGTTTTTTATGCACACGGGTGCGTAAGGAAATTAGCAGCTTTGCTGCACGCACCCCGCGCGGCGAGTAGGGGGAAAAGCCTCCCCTACTCGATTGCACAGGCCCATGCGAAAGGCAGGCGTATTTTGGAGTCGGATTAAACGCACTTGACTTCCAGATACCCTAACAGCTTGCTCATATCATAATGGTCAATGATACCTAATGTCGGATCGTAGAAGGTTCCGTCAAAGTGTACCAGGTAATGACAGAAGCGCCCCATTTTTTCCATCATGATACAGCATTTAGGCAGGGTTGCTTCTTCACCCTCGGTATACATGATGACATCGGAATGATCGATCCCATAGTAGTTCAGGGCGGAAATCACCCTGCCCATGGTGCCCTGCCACTGGCGGCAGTCCATAACGCTGATCACTTCGGCAATCGTCACGCCTGCCAGCATAGCGACACAGGTTTGCCCGCACAGACCGTCTTCCTCCTGGACAATGATATCCACATGATCGACGGTGCGGATCGGGTTATCAAAACTGTAAGGGCTGTTCTGGTTCATCTGTATCAAACTGCCGGTTACATGAAGCAGAATCTTATGGGATTTGGTTATATCCATATGGGATATGTCCTCTTCGGTCAAATGGATTTTGTAATTCCCTTTTTCTTCGGGGAGCAGCTGGCAGTCAACAATTTTGTTATCAAGAACAAGAGCGCCGTTGATAACATCCCTTTGCTTGCATACTTCCCAGAGGTTGAACGGAATGCGTATGGTGTAGATCCCCTCCAGTTTTTCAATTTTGCCAGTAAAAAAATACCTCATTTTAAACCTCCTGTTTCAGTTTTGCATTTCAATTCACATTATTTTCTGTTAATAAGATAAATTTAACAGATTTTTGGATTTATGAAAACACTTTCCGGAAATTTTTTTATTTTTTTTGAAATATTTGGTCTGAATTGGCGGAAAGATATTTTCGGGAGGCGCTAAGCCGTGATATAATGTAGCTATCGGGAAGGCAGTTATCAAATAGGCAGGGGGTGGGCTTGTGCGGAGTGAAAAGGAAATGATGGATTTAATCCTGGGAGTCGCGAAACGGGACAGCCGGATACGCGGGGTATATATGAATGGTTCCAGGACCAATCCGAACGCGCCGAAGGATATATTTCAGGATTATGATATTGTGTATGTGGTGAAGGAGACGGCTTCCTTTATCGCGGATGAAAATTGGATTGATGTATTTGGCAAACGGCTGTATATGCAGATGCCGGAGAAAATGGACGGTATGAGGGGTATGGAAACAGATTTTGCGAACTGTTACGGGTATTTGATGCAGTTTGCGGACGGGAACCGTATTGATCTGCATGTGGTGACGCCGGAGTACGGGATCCGGGATATCCTTCATGACCGGCTCTGTATTGTTTTACTGGATAAGGATGGGGCTTTGCCGGAGATCCCCGAACCGACGGATGAGGATCATTGGGTAAAGAAGCCGGCAAAAGAGGAATATTTTTGCTGCTGCAACGAGTTCTGGTGGATGCAGAACAGTGTAGGGAAAGGGCTGTGGAGAAGGGAAATCACTTATGCGCTGGACATGCTGAATCTTTATATCCGTCCGCAACTGATGAAAATGCTTTCCTGGTATGTAGGTGTGGGGACGGGCTTTTCCTGTAGTGTGGGAAAATCCGGGAAGTATCTGCACAGGTATCTTTCGTCAGAGGAATATAAGCGGCTGATGCGTACTTATCCCGGCAGCGGCAGGGAGGATATCTGGCAGTCGGTTTTTGATATGTGCGATTTGTTTGATGAGACGGCGCGTAAGGTCGGGAGAGCGCTGGGCTATTTTTATAATGAAGAGGAGGCAGGGGGGAGCAGGATGTTCCTGGACTGTACCTGCCGTCTTGCGCAGGGGGCTGAGGATATACTTTTGGATGGATGTGCGCGGGCATTTCCGGACGGAGTACCGGAGCGTGTTTGAAAAATCACAGAATAGGAAACAGAGACAGGGTGTAAGGTTCCGGAATGGAAAGGGACTTTATACCTTTTTTTATGTGCCGGAAAATCTGCCGCATAAATTATACGGAAGAAAAACACATTTTTTTGTTGTTGCAGAAGCAAAAGATGGGATTATGATGCATGTCTTATGTATGATATTTATGGCAGGATGCGCCAGGGTTTTTATGGGCGAAGGTGCAGGGACAGATGGATGTGCAGGCGGAACAGGAGGCGGAAAGATGGGGAGCGAAAAAGTAAGGATTGGCAGTGTGTGCGGAAGCGGGGGAACGGAAAAACGGGGGCGGAAAACTCCGGCGGGCAAAGGGAGGCTGGCAGCGGCGATGCTGGCAGGCATAATGGTATTTACCGGATGTAGTACAGGCCAGCCAAAAGGATACCGGGAGTATAAGGTGCAGATGGAACAGTATTATGTGGAATATTCGGAGGAATATGATTATTGGGATGTGCTGACGGTGGAATATCCCCGGCTGGAGGGGATTGCTGAGCCGGTGCAGGAGTCTGTAAACGAACTGATGTATGATACGGCTATGGACAGGGTAAATTATTGGCATTTGTTCCCGAATGAGGATGTAAAAAAATTTCAGGAAGAACAGTATTCCATTTTTTGCAGTGATGTGTCTTGTGATGTAACTTTTCACAGCCAGTATCTGGTCAGCATGGATTTCTTTGAATATTATTCTGCCGGCAATCCGGTATGGATGACCAATGGGACGGAGCGTGCCCTGACGGTGGATTTACTGACCGGAGAATCCTATGAGCTGGAGGATATTCTGGAAATTAACAGGGATTTTATTAAAGAGTGGGACAGGATAAACAGTGAGCAGAAAGGGGAAGAAGCGGCGGATGATGAGACATTGGATATTATATTGGCATGGTTTTTACAGGAAGATGAGGAAATGAATGAAATTTACCAGTGCCGCCCGTTTTTCTATGTTACAGAAGGCAAGGAGTTTGTGATAGGGATTTCGCTGGATCCGGTGTTGAGCCAGGTGGTTACATATGAACCTGTCAGCAGGAATATTTATACATACATGGATATGGAAGCATTGGAGCCGTATAAGACGGAAAGCGAATTTTGGGATAGGCTGGATAAATCGGAGACGGCAGGGGAAGTGGCCCCGTGTGTGGATAAGCATGAGAATATATGGCTGGGAAAGGATGCGGGGATATGGCAGGACAATTAAACAGGGAAGGGGACGGCAGTTATCCGGCAGGCGGTTTATTGTCCGGGAGAAAGAAGTTTTGGTTTGAAAGTTTAGTGGCGGCTATGTTCTGGTGCCTGATTTCTTTGTATGTTACAGAACCGGTGCAGGCAAAAGAGGAGGAGAGTAAGTTTTCGGTTCAATATGGCGAAAGGCCGGATACGGAAGGGACTGTTTTGGAACTGGCTGAAGAGGCGGGGGAATATACAGTGCTTCCGGGCGATTGCCTCTGGGATATAGCGGAGGAGATATTGGGTGATGGGAGCCGTTATATGCAGCTAGCGGATGCAAACAGGGAAAAGGTGAATAATCCGGATCTGATTTACCCCGGTATGGTCTTACGGATGGTACGGACGGGGTATATTATCGGCACGGGGGCGGGCAGTATTGAGATGGGCGGATATTACATAGACATACCGTCAAGCGGATGGACTGTCGGTTATACGGATTCCGGGGAGGCTTTTGCCAATTATACTCTGTCCAAAGAGGGGAAAATCGCGTGCCTTGTGAGGTATAAGGAGGATAAAACAGCAGAGGCAGTAAAAGACTGGGGGGGATGTACTCAGCAGATCCGGCAATATGCGGAAAAAAATTATGGAGAGGCCGTGCGGGACTTAAATTTTGAACATTACCAAATGCCGGATACGGGGGAGGTATATCTGTATTCTTTTACTTATCGGGCGGATTTGGAGGATTATGGGCTGGAAGGGTATTTTCAATGGAATGTATGTATGGGTATGAAATTGACGGAGCATACACAGGCAGAGTTTGTAGGGATTTCCAATACGGATTATGATATCCATGGATGTGTGAGGTATGTGACGGCCGGTTTTGAAGAGCATTTTGATGAGGGAGGGGCAGAGAACCTCAGGATAAATGGTTCGCATATGGCAATATCGCCGTATGAACCTTGGGATATGGAGGGGATGTTTAATCCGTTTCCATGGGCAGAAGAATATTTTGCCGGATTATTGGAAAGGGCGGCGGGAGCCGGCAGGGAAGAAACGAGTAAGAAGGGGGCGCTGATAGAGAGGTTCAGCAGTTATCCGTAAGGGCCGCATATATTGAAAACCGTGGATGTTTTGTACAAAATGCGCATACAATTCAAGGCTTATGCCTATAAAAACTCACAAAAATTAAAAAAAACGAAAAAAGTATTAGCAAAGGCCTGTTTTTTGGGTTAAACTAATAAACAGAGGAAACTTTTTGATTGTTTTCCGCGGAAGCGGTACAGCGCATGACTCATCCGGCAGGTGATGGGTTTGCAGAGAGAAGGGATGGAATGTTTGAAATAGGTGATTTGATTGTGTATGGCAGCAGTGGGGTATGTGAGGTGAAGGACATTACAACCTTGCGCATGAAGGGGGTTTCGGAAGACCGGTTATACTACCTTCTGAGTCCCTGTCATCGCAAAGAAAGCAAGATATTTACACCGGTGGATAATGACAAAACGGTAATGCGCGCTGTTTTGACCAGGGAGGAGGCGGATACTTTAATTGAAAGTATTCCGGATATCGATGAATTATGGGTGAGCAATGATAAGCTTCGGGAAGAGAAATATAAGGAAACGGTCAGGAGCTGTGACTGCAGGGATTGGATAAAGATAATTAAAACATTGTATCAGCGCAAGCGGGAGAGGCTGGCGAGGGGAAAGAAAACGACGGCCATGGATGAACGGTATCTGCGTATGGCGGAAGAAAACCTGTATTCGGAGTTGTCACTTGTGCTGGGGGTTCCGAGAGAGGATATGGAAGATTATATTACACAGCGTTTGACGGTTATGGCTATGGAGACGGCTGGGAGCTGCGAGACATGATGGGCTGGGCAACTGTTGCTTATAAGCAGGGGCGACAGGCTGCAAATCACGGAGGTGTTTTCTGTCTGGTTTAAAGCGTGCCCTGAAATTGCTTTTTGCATCGTTTTGGATCTATTTAGAAAAATAGAAAAATCCCCATTCAAACGATGCAAAAAGCCTTGCATTATAAAAGGAAATATGATAAAATTCAGTTCGTTAGTAAAAGGAAATTAAATGACAGTTATTGTATGCGGGTGTAGTTCAATGGCAATGTCATTAACTTAAGAAAAAAATGCTGTCAAACGCAAGGGAAGCATTTAAG
>CANDKY010000139.1 GCA_947385425.1 uncultured Lachnospiraceae bacterium
ATATCTCATTTTTGCAGTTGGATTTTTCTTCTCCTGCGCAGCCAGGGGCAGCCGGAAGGGGACAGGGCGCCAACCGCACAGGCGGCAATTTTCCGTTATCCAGCCATCTCAAAAGACATTTCCAGCTTCTTTTTCACATGTACATATGCCGGAATCAAAAAGGCATCCGCCATAATCCACGCCAACGGGCTTGCAAAACATACCCCCACATAACCGAAAACAGGCACCAGCAGAAGGCCGGCCACTCCTCTTGCCACCATTTCGCACACACCCGCCAGAATCGCAAGCCTGCCGAATCCCATGCCCTGTATCATAAGACGCACAATATTTACCAAAGCCAGCGGTATGAAAAAGGCACTGTTTATGATAAGAAGCAGCCTTGCATCCGACAAAAGGCGCGGATCCGCCGTGTTAATAAACAAAGACGCCAGCCTGTCGCCAAACAGCGATAACACCCCGAAGGCAGCTACAGAATAAACCACCCCTAACAGGACACAGGCTTTCATGCCCTCTCCCAGCCGATCCAGTTTCTTAGCCCCCACATTCTGTCCGCCGTAAGTTGCCATCGTAGAACCCATGGCATCAAACGGGCAGCAGAAAAACATACTTACCTTGTTCGCCGCCGTTACCGACGCCACCGCCGCGGACCCTAACGTATTTACCGAGGTCTGCAGAATAACGCTTCCTATCGCGGTAATGGAAAACTGCAGCCCCATCGGGATCCCCATTCCGCACAGAGCCGCCATATGGGACATATCCGGCTTCCATTCCTCTTTCTGAATATGTAAAAGCGGGAACTTTTTCACCATATACAGAAGGCACAATATCCCGGACACCCCCTGGGAAACCACTGTCGCCACTGCCGCCCCGGCAACACCCATATTCAGGTTCACGATACACACCAGATCCAACACAATATTCAGCACCGAGGACAATACCAGAAACATCAGCGGTGTTTTGCTGTCCCCTATAGACCGGATAATGCCGGAAAGCATGTTATATAAAAATACCGCCGGAATACCGATAAAAATAATAAGGATATAGCTGTATGCATCCGCAAAAATATCCTCCGGCGTTTTCATCAGCCCCAATATCCCTTTGCAAAGCAGCGAGGTAGCCAATGTCATCACTGCCGCAAAAGCAATGGACAGCCACACACAGTTTGCCATAAGCTGGCGGAGCCCCTCATAATCCTTCGCCCCGAATTTATGCGCCAAAGGTATGGCAAACCCATTGCATACCCCCATGCAGAAACCGATAATCAGGAAATTCACCGAACCGGTGCTTCCAACCCCTGCCAGGGCATTCACCCCCAGATAACGCCCCACGATCACCGTATCCACCATACTGTAAAACTGCTGAAACAAAAATCCGCATAAAAGCGGAATGGAAAACCCCAGAATCAGCCGCATCGGCGAACCCTGCGTCATATCTTTCGCCGTTTCCTTAGCCGCCCTACCGGCCCCGTTTTTCCTTTTCCTGAATACCCACTGCTTCCATACCGCCGCGTTCCCGGCCATACCTACATAACCTTTTCCCATTGCCATGCCTCCCTGATGCACTGCACCATGCCAAAATGATTTTAATGAAAACCTTAGCTATTATCCGTCTTCCTATACCATTTGTCAATAGTGAGAAACATCAAAAAAATAGCTGCCGGAAGCGCTGTCTTTAGATGTTTTGCCAGCCCTGGATAAAGGCAGGCCCTAACCAGCTTTTCCCCGATATAAAACCCTCTTGGCCTGCTGTCCAGCGCATAGCCGGCATTGCAGATATGCCCGCATCTTTGGCAAATCCTCCTCCCTATACGCCCTGACTGTAACCGCCATATTATCACTTCCCATTACCATTTGTTTCTCACAGCCTGTGAGGCACTGTCCTTCCCCACAACCGTATAAATATCCGCCCCTGCCTTTTCCTCAAAATACCGCTTCAAGGCCAGGTTCCCGTCCCATTTTTCCTGCGGGTAAGATCCATACCGGCGCCTTACATCCTCCATCCGTTCTTCCATAACCATTACACCTTCTGCCCCTGCCAGCGAATCACACAGTTGGATCAGCCTGTCATAATCATCCATGCAAACGGCTGCCAGTCCCCTGCGGATCATCTCAAGTTCTTCCTCCGTCGTATCCACCTTCCCGATATAATCGTCCAGCGATCGGTTAAGGAAAGAATGGGTAAGGCATATTTTTGCCGCCTCATCATACCCCAGCGACATCATATAAGAATAACCATCCGCCACATGCCCTAAATGCCGGGTTCCGAACTTCCTCCCAATATCATGCAAAAGACCGAGGATATATGCCTTGTCCGCATCCATATCCCCGCATGCCTGCGCAATCTTTTCCGCGCAATGCGCCGCTACCCGGCTATGGTTCCCCCACGCGCCGGGATTGCACCTCTCCGCCTCTTCTAAAAGCCTTTCCGCTTCTGCCCTTGCAGGTAACATATTCTCCAAACCTCCTGTCCGATTCTGCTGCAACTAAAGCCAGTCCCTTATATCGAATAATCAATTATCCTATCCTTCCTCCGTTCCATCAAATCCCCTATCGTCACACCGTCCACCACGCGGTTTATTGCCTCCTCCAGCTCTTTCCATACTTCCAGCGTCTCACAGGTATCGCAACGTTCGCATTCATTCACATCCCCCTCCAGGCAGGCCACCGGGCAAAGGGAACCCTCCGTGAGCCGCAGGATCATCCCAACCGTATAGGAATGAGGATCCCCTGCTATCCGGTATCCGCCCTGGGCTCCTCTGGTACTCTTCACATATCCCGCTTTATTCAGCACGGAAATTATCTGCTCCAGATATTTTTCCGATATCCCCTGCCGCTGCGCTATCTGCCTGACTTTGACATGCCCGCCTGTATTATGCAAAGCCAAATCCAGCATAACCCTTACCGCATAACGTCCCTTCGTCGATATTTTCATTCCGCACACCCTCCCTGTCTGAAATGAGGATGACTCGAATTCCGCACGTTGCCGCACTTTCTTTCTCATCATCCTCACCCTGTTCTTTGTATCCTTTTGCATATGCCATATATCGCGTATGTTTTATACTTCAGACCGCCAGAATTTACAGTAATGCAACCCGAAGGGTACTTGGCTGGCGGTCTGCAGTCGGGGCATACTGTAAATTTAACTGGTGTACAGTATATATTATTACATATATCCCATATGCACCTATCCTATACTACGCATCCCCTGCCTGATCAATTAAAAGGCACTACGGAACCCTGATATTTTCCATTGATAAACTCCTTAATATCATCGGATTTAAGCACATCCACCAAAGCCTTCACGCCGGCATTGTCCTCATTGCCCTCTTTTACCACGATGACATTCACATAAGTCTTCGCCGCCTCGGAATCCGAGGTTTCATAAGCTAACGCATCGGTCTGCGCATTCAGCCCTGCCTGCAACGCATAATTACCGTTAAGCACCACAAACGAAGTCTCGTCAATTACCCTTGCCACCTGTGCCGCTTCCAGTTCTACAATTTCCACATTATGCGGATTGTCCGCAATATCATTTTTCGTCGCCTCTATCCCCGCGCCGTCCTTCAGCGTAAGGATCCCGTTATCCTGCAGCAGCAGCAAAGCCCTCGCCTCATTGGTCGTATCATTAGGTATCGCTATCGTCGCCCCGTCCGGGATATTGGAAAGATCCGATTCCGTCCCGCCGTAAATCCCCAACGGCTCATAATGGATCTCGCCCACATTTACAAGATGTGTCCCCCTCTCCGCGTTAAAACTGTCAAGGTATGGCGTATGCTGGAAATAATTGCAGTCAAAATCCCCTGCCTCCACAACCTCATTGGGCTGCACATAATCATTAAATACCGTCACCTGCAGATCCCATCCCTGTTCCGCCAAAATCGGCTTTGCCGCTTCCAGAATCTCCGCATGGGGCACTTCCGTCGCCGCAACTTTGACCGTCCCCCCTTCTTTTCCTCCTGCACCGCAGGCCGTCAAAGCCCCGGCCGCCAAAACTGCCGCAAATACTGTTGCCAAAACTCTCTTTTTCATAACAAATCCTCCTCACCTGTGAAACATAACTTAAAAAATTTAAAATATATAAAGCAATAGCAGGCCAGACCCGGTTATAACCTTAGAGTGTCAGCCTGTATTACGTTTATCCAGCTTTTTGGACAATTTCGTGCCAATCACCTGCAAAATCTGCACCAGGATAATCAGCAGGACAACCGTCACTATCATAATATCCGCCTGATAACGGTAATACCCGTACCGGATCGCCACATCACCCAGGCCGCCGCCGCCGACCACCCCGGCCATCGCGGAATAGCCCAGGATCGTCCCGAGGGCAATCGTACATCCCACAATCAGCGAAGTACGCGCTTCTGCCAGCAGCACCTTCCAGACTATCGTCCCGGTCCCTGCCCCCATGCTCTGCGCCGCCTCTATCATCCCCTTATCCACTTCCAGAAGGGACGACTCCACCAGCCGGGCAATAAAAGGCGCCGCCGCTATAGTCAGCGGGACAATCGTTGCCGCCGGCCCATAGCTTTTCCCCACAACAAACCGCGTAAACGGAATCAGCAGCATCAGCAAAATCAAAAACGGCACACTCCGCACTACATTTACCACCACATCAAGAATCTTATAAACCGCCGCAAGCGGGCGCAGCCCGTCCTTCGCCGTAACCACAAGCAAAATCCCAAGGGGCAGCCCAAGCACATAAGCAAAAAGAGTGGACGTCAGGGTGATAAACAAAGTTGTCCACGTTTCTTTCACAAGCATCATAACCGTTGCACTATCCCACATAATGATCCAACTCCTCCACTTCCAGTTTTCTTTCTTTCAAATAGGATATCATTTTCCCCGCCACCGCCTCATCTTCCGGAAGCTGCAGGATCATCTGCCCATGGGCCACACCGCCGATATCCTTTGTATCCGCCAGCAGAATATTCGCCGGTGCCCCGCACGCCAGCACCATATTGCCGATCACCGGCTCGAAAGAAGAATTTTCCCGGAAAACAATACGGATACAGCGCTTGCCCGTCGCAAGGTTCCGGTTCATCTCCTCCGAACCCGTATCCCCCTGGAACACCAGCTTCTTCGCCGCACGGGTACGCGGCCTGGCAAATACCTCTTCCACCGTCCCTGTCTCCGCCAGGGTGCCGCCGTCTATAATCGCCACATGGCTGCAAATCTCCCTCACCACAGCCATCTCATGGGTAATAATCACGATTGTAATGCCATATTTTATATTGATATCCTTTAAAAGCGCCAGAATAGATTTCGTAGTCGTCGGATCCAAAGCGCTGGTAGCCTCATCGCATAATAAAATCTTCGGATTCATGGCAAGGGCCCTTGCTATCGCCACCCTCTGCTTCTGCCCGCCGGAAAGCTGCGCCGGATAAGCCTTTGCCTTCTCCGAAAGCCCTACCACCTCCAGCAGCTCCTTCGCCCTGTTCCTTGCGTCTTTCTTTTTCTGCCCCGCAATCTCCAAGGGAAAACAGATATTATCCAACACCGTGCGCTGCATCAGCAGATTAAAATGCTGGAAAATCATAGCGATCTGCATCCGCATCGCCCTCAAATCCCTCTCGGACAAGGCGGACAGATCCCTTCCTTCCACTTTCACCGTCCCCGACGTAGGCCGCTCCAAAAAATTCAGGCAGCGCACAAGGGTACTCTTGCCCGCGCCGCTCATACCGATAATACCGTAAATTTCCCCTCTATGTATCTCCAGGTTAATCCCCTTCAGAGCTTCTACCGTATTCTCTTTCCCTGTAAATGTCTTACTGACATCTTTCACTTGTATGATAGTTTCCATATGTACTCCGTCCTGCCCTGCCGCCGCTTCCTTGCGCGTGTTGAAAAATTCATTCCCTATCTGCGCACAGTACAGATGCTTCACCACTTTGCCCGGCAGCAATGCCGAATATTTCTTTCCGATCTTCCGTATCATACCACAGACTGCCCGTTTCTGCAAGATGCCGAAGAACGGACAGCAGAATTTTCGCATTTTTTATTGCCGCCCGGTGCTCTGGACGGCAGCCTTTTTTACTCCGAAAACATTGGCGTGGACAAATATCTGTCACCGGAATCGGGAAGCAAAACCACAATCACCCTGTCGGCATTCTCCGGCCGTTTTGCCAGCTCCTTTGCCGCATGCAACGCCGCCCCGGAAGAAATTCCCACCAGGATACCTTCTGTCACCGCCAGCTTTTTCCCTGCCGAAAAAGCATCCTCATTCTTCACTTTCACAATCTCGTCATAAATTCCGGTATTCAATACGGACGGCACAAAACCCGCGCCGATGCCCTGTATTTTGTGCGGCCCCGGCCGGCTGCCGGAAAGCACCGCCGAATCCTCCGGCTCTACCGCCACCACCTTTATCTGAGGGTTCTTTGCTTTCAGGTAAGCGCCCACGCCGGTAATGGTGCCCCCGGTTCCCACCCCTGCCACGAAAATATCCACTTTCCCGTCGGTATCCTCCCATATCTCCGGCCCTGTCTGCGCTTCATGCACTGCCGGATTCGCCGGGTTATCAAACTGCCCCAGTATCACCGCGCCGGGAATGCTGTCCCGCAGCTCTTCCGCTTTGGCAATCGCCCCCTTCATCCCCTTCGCACCTTCCGTCAGGACCAATTCCGCACCGTAAGCCCTCAGCAGGTTCCGCCGCTCCACGCTCATTGTATCCGGCAAAGTCAGGATCGCCCGGTATCCCCTGGCCGCTGCCACCGAAGCCAGGCCAATCCCCGTATTCCCGGAAGTCGGCTCAATAATCGTGGAACCTTCCTTCAAAATACCTTTCTTCTCCGCATCCTCAACCATAGCCAGGGCCACCCGGTCTTTCACGCTGCCCGCCGGGTTCAGATATTCCAGTTTTGCCAGAATTACCGCACTCTCCGCACCTTCCGCCTTCGCATAACGCCCCACTTCCAACAAAGGCGTTTTCCCAATCAGTTCCGTTGCACTTTTTTTAATCCCTGCCATTCTCTCTTTCCCTCCTGACTCCCCGATAAAATATTGCACACATTAATCTATACTATTTCGCTAGGTTTATTATGAAATGTATAATAGCACTATAAACATGGGATGTCAAGTATTTTTTCCATAGTTCACAAAACAAAAAGATACCGTGTTGCAGTTCATTCCCAATGTCATTAACTTAAGCTTCCCGGGGTGCCGCAAACCACATATCTCATCCGGACGCGCTTCCGCTCACGGCAGACGCAACGGTACTAAGGCGCCAAAACACGGCGCCTAAGTGCCGGCGTCTTTCGATGGTCCGGATTGAGATATATGGTCTGCAGCACCCCGGAAAGCTTAAGTTAATGACATTGGTTCATTCCCCGCCCAATACGCGGCCCTGGCACCCCATCTGTTTTTTGAAGCATCTTCCATAACCGGACAGGTGAATGGCTCTCTCCTCTGCATGGGCCGTGCAATCGAATAGGGGAGGCTTTCCCTTTTCTCCTGGGTACTGTTGCTATGGGATGCTGCCTGCAATCGAATAGGGGAGGCTTTCCCCCTACTCGCCGCGCGGGGTGCGTGCAGCAAAGCTGCTAATTTCCTTACGCACCCCTGTGCATAAAAACCGGCTTTCAGAATCAGATATTCCAAAAGCCGGCCCAACTCCACGCAACATTATACAAACAACATCCACCCGCTCCTGCGGGCACTCAAATCAGGATGGTGAAATCTCTGATTTCACACTGACCAACATACTACCCCCATGAAAAAAAAGGAAAACACATCTTTTCATCCACGAAAACCCGGAAAAACACATCCTTTCCTCTACGAAAACCTGGAAGAACGTCTCTTTCCCTCTACGAAAGTCTGGAAGAACGCCTTCTTTCCAAGCGATACTTCGCTTTGCGTTCTTCCGCGTGAAACGGGTTTGCCCATGCATCCTGCATGGCAAACCCTAGAAGCTCTTAGGCGGCGTCCTTTGACGCCTTAGAGCTTCTTTTCACGCTTTATTCTGCGCCATAACACCCACCAGCGCATGAGGGACATACGGCTCCTCCAGATATGCGCACTCCTCTTCGGAAAGCGCCAGATCCACTGCCCTGGCCGCACCTTCTATGTGATGCATTTTGGTCGCGCCCACCACCGGGGCTGCCACCTTCGTCAAAAGCCATGCTAAGGAAATCTCCGTCATGGATACGCCGTGCTTCCCTGCCAGCTCCGCCACACGTCCGATAACTACGCTGTCCTGCTGTGCCGTAGCATCATATTTTGTTTTGGCAAAACTGTCCTCTTCCAGCCGCCTGGAAGTCTCGCCGGGCGCTTTCGCCAAACGCCCTCCTGCCAGGGCGCTGTAAGGAGTCATGGCAATATTATCCTCCGCACACAGCTTTGCCATCTCCCGCTCCTCCTCCCGGAAAATCAGGTTATAATGCCCCTGTATGGAGACAAATTTTGCAAAACCTTCCTTCTCCGCCAATGCATTCGCCTTTGCAAGCTGCCACGCATAACAGTTTGAAATACCAATATACCTTACTTTCCCGGCCCTCACGATATTATTCAGACCTTCCATAATATCATAAAGGGGCGTCCGGTAATCCCACATATGGTAAATATAAAGATCCACATAATCCATCCCAAGATTCTCAAGGCTCCTGTTTACCATACGCTCAATATACTGCTGCCCGGTAATCCCCGCCTCTATGTCCTCCTGCGTGCGGGGCACGAACTTGGTCGCCACCACCACATCCTCCCGCTTGGCAAAATCCCTCAGCGCCCTTCCCACATACCGCTCGCTGCTCCCCCCCTGGTATGCGATTGCCGTGTCGAAAAAATTCACTCCCAAATCCAGGCCGCGCCTGATGATTTCACGGGAATGCCCCTCGTCCAGCGTCCACGAATGCTGCCCCTTCGCCGCATCGCCGAACCCCATACATCCCATGCAGATACGTGATACTGTCAGTTCCGAGTTCCCCAGTTTGATATATTCCATCTCGATTCCTCCTGCCATCCTTTTACCGCTTATTTTCATAGCACAATTATATACAATCCCATCGCTTATGTCTAATACCTGTCCGGAATATCTCATTATGCTTTCAGGGCATGGGTTCCCTGTAAAAGCCTGTTTAAAATTTCATTTAGCAGATAAACACGCTCTAAGAAACCCGGCTCAATCCACCGCTGCTCCCGTCCCTAAAACCTTCCCGGATTCCCTTTTCCAAAGAACTACTCCGCCCGGAATAACAAGCGCCTCCGCCAGCACAAATGCCCACCAAATCAGGGACAGCTCCCCCAGATGCGATGCAGCCGCAATCAAAACCACCGGCAGAATAACCTGCCTGCTTAAAGTAAGCAGCATACTCTGTATGCCAAGCCCTAATCCCTGGAATGCGGCCGAAAATGTAAGGCAGACATTAGAGAAAAGATAGCTTACCGCCATAATCCGCAGGGCAGCGACACCAATCGCAAGCATCTCCTCCGACGCGTCAAACAACAGCAGCACACGTCCCGGCACAATTTCCATGAGCAGGAAAAACACACCGTAAAACAGGAAGGAATACAACATCGCCCACCGGCAGCTCTGATAAATCCGCTCCGGCTTCTTTGCACCATAATTATACGCCACAATCGGGATTAACCCATTGCCCATACCATGCACCCCGACGGTTACAAGCCCCTGTATTTTGGCACATGCCCCATAAACCGCAACTGCCGTAGGCGTAAAAGCCATAAGGGCGGAATTCACATAAATTGCCAGCACAGAAGTAACCACCTGCACTAACGTACTTGGTATTCCCACCTTCAAAATTGCTCCCATACAGCCCGTATCCGCTTTTACCACAAAACGGATTGGAATTTCCCGGTTCCATCTGCGGTTGATAAAATATCCTGCAACGCACCCGGCCCACTGGCCAATCACGGTCGCCAGGGCAGCGCCCGCCGTCCCCATGGCCGGCAAGCCGAAACACCCGAAAATAAGGATTGGATCCAATATCAAATTAGTAATGGAAGCTGCGGAAAGCGTAAACAAAAATAAAGAAGATTTGCCGCTTGCCATCACAAAACGGTCAAATACCCACTGCCCCATCATGCCCAAAGAACCCAGCATACAAATCCGCAGATATGATATCCCATAACCCATGATGGCTCCATCGCCGCCGGCCTGCCATCTGAAATACGGCCCCAGCACCGTTACTTCCAGTATCACAACCACTACCCATGCCAGGAACGCCAGCACCAATGCGGCAGACGCCGTATCCTTTACCCGCTCTCCGTCCCGCTCACCCAATGCCCTGGAAATCACTGCATTCAGTCCCACGGCAATGCCAAGCCCCATCGCAGACATGATAATCTGGATCGGCGCCGCCAGGGATAATGCCGTCAATGCCTCTTCGGATATCCTGGCGACAAACACACTGTCCACGAAATTATAAAGAGAATTGATTAGCAAAGAAACCATCAACGGCAGCCCGGTCTTCAACACCAGCCCCGATATTTTCCCCACCCCCATAGGGTTTATGAGGGGCACCGTAGTATCCTCCATAGGATTATCCACGAAATCCCCTACGGGATTCCCCATAGGATTTGTCCGCAATGACTGTTCCATATAAAATACCTCCTGTTCCCTGATTCCTCTTGCTTATTGTTTCTGAATATATCTTATCAGGATGACTGTTAAATAGCAAATACTTATATATTATCCATTTTTATAGAAATTTTCTATTCAAAAAACACTATATGATTCCCATACGATTCCTATGATTTCCCCATATGATTTCATGATTTCAATTAACCCTATATGATAATTTTCCAGTAAGCGATAAATAGAGGTACGGGGTGCCACCCCCAACTTCTTGATCTATAATG
>CANDKY010000140.1 GCA_947385425.1 uncultured Lachnospiraceae bacterium
TCCGGATGAGATATGTGGTCTGCAGCGCTCCGGGAAGCTTAAGTTAATGACATTGTTTATGAACGATAACTGTTCTGTGAAAACGGAATATATTGTTGTAAAATGCTGCATTTTCCATTCATTTCTGGTATAATGGAAACAACAGGAATGATTGGAGGTCTTTTTATGTCGTTTGTCCCAAACCGATTGGAAGTACAGCAGCTATCTCTGTTTGCTCCATTAAACACAATGACTGAAGGGGAAAAGAAATTCCTTGACAGGTCATGGGCGAAATATTTTGCGGAATTTATTTTTCCAAAGATCGACGAGTTCTCATATGCTGTCTTATACAGCGATAAGGATTCACGTCCAAACACGCCTGTTAATGTCCAGATCGGTGCGCTGCTGATCAAGGAACTGACAGATCTTTCAGATGATGAACTGCTGGAATCCCTGATGTTTGACATCCGGTTCCAGTATGCCCTCCACACAACGTTTTTTGCAGAACAGCCGCTCAGCGACAGGACACTCAGCCGTCTCCGCGCAAAATGTGTGCATATGAAACAGAGCATGGTGTGGATCTCCTTCACGAAACCATCACTTCCCTGTCAGTGGAAATGGCGGAGCTGATGAAGATCGACAGCAGCCTGAAGCGGATGGGCAGTGCGTCCAAAAAAATGGCAACTGCATAAAAAATGGTGGAATATCCATCTGCTATACGCAACAAAAGCCATCCAAAATCAACATTTCTGAAAATTTACAGCAATATATTCAGTTTTCAAAGTCCCTATCGCCAAAAAGATAAAATACAAATAACCCTTTTGACTCCCTAATCAAGAAATGAAATAGAGAAAGAAAAACTGACAGACGAAATTGTGTTGAAATTGGCTAAGAAAGGATGCATGGAATTATATAGAAAACGGATTGTTTTTAAAAATTCAATAATGGATATAAATGGAAAAACACAGGAGTTTAATGGCTTAACATGACTAAAACTGATATGAGAAATGAGAGCGATGAAGACTATCGCTTAGGATATGTTGCATTTAGCAGAGCACGAAAAGTGTTAGCTGTTGCAGTGTTAGAAAAAATTGATACATCAGCTTTTGATACAAAAATATGGCGAAATGTACAATAGTATTTTATAGAAAGCAGGTGACAAGTATGCCGGAACATCAGACAATAGAATGGAAAGAATCATGGCATGATGAGTTTTTAGAGTGGATTTGTGGATATGCGAATGCTTATGGAGGAACACTTTATATTGGAAAGAATGACAATTCCAGACAAACCAAAAAGTGGAAATCAAAAATACTATGTTTAGTAACCAATTAGATCGCAACTTGGTCAAAGTGACCAAGATAATGACCAAGTTGTAATAATGAGAATTTAGAAAAATTGTAATTCGCTACATGCGTGTAGCGAATTGGAAAGAATGAGGGAAATAAAACCGTATCAAAATGATACTGTTTCTAAAGAAAAAGCAATGTAAAATAGGACTTACGGAGGGGATGTGGAAAGTTTATGGAATGCACGGGAAGAAGTTTGGCAGTTGGCAGGATATGCTGCCGGAAAGGAATTTCAAATGGACAATACAGTATTTTCATCTGCCGCCATTTACGGTGCCGGGATGGTCGCCGTGAGCGTTTATTATGCGGTAAAAACATTATATAAGGAGACGGAAGTTCTCTGTTTTATAGTAAAAGAGCAGTTGGGGAACCCTGCCTCTATTGACGGAGTTCCCGTGGTGACGCTGGACTGTTTTAAAGAGGGCGGTATCAGCGGGATCCGGAAAGAGAATGCGGGCTGTTTTCCGGAGAGGAGGACGGAAGAAAACGGGAAAAAGGAAAGAAGGGAAGCTCCGGAAAAAGAGATAGGAATAATCATTGCCACACCGGAGAATCACCATGCTTCCATCATCGAGGATCTGAAGGAACGGGGGTTTCATAATTATATATGCATAGATTCCGGGAAAGAAGCGGATCTGATGGGGAGATATTATGGCAGAACCGGCGGTTTCCCTCTGCTGCGTTCCTGTCCGCCGGGGGCACAGGATCCGGAAGTTTCCGTATATATGTCAAAGTTTTACAAAGATCAGCCGTTACAGGGGGATTATCCCGTTCCTGCCTGGCTGCATCCTATCCAGGCGGGCGCGTCGCTCACGGAACTTCGCGTGGCGGACATCTGTGATAATGCAGGAGACAATATATCCGTTAAAAATGTAAATTATTCGGAGCTTTCTGCAATGTACTGGATATGGAAACATGCGGATGCGGAGTATCTGGGCCTGTTCCATTACAGGCGTATCCTGGATATAAAAGAGGAAGATTTCCGCAGGCTTGGGGAAAATGATATAGATGTGGTTTTGCCGTATCCGTCCGTCTATTTCCCGAATATAGAAGGGCATCATAAGCGGTATGTGGAGGACAGTGACTGGGAGGCTATGGTAAAGGCTTTGGAGGAATGCGCGCCGGAATATGCGGCGGCTCTTCCGGGAATCTTTGCCGGGCAGTATTTTTATAATTATAATATACTGGTCGCAAAGCGGCAGGTATTTAAGGATTATTGCAGTTGGCTGTTCCCGGTATTGGAGCGGACGGAAGAATTGAGCGTTCCGAAGGGGAAGGAACGTGCGGACCGCTATATCGGGTATCTTGGGGAAAATCTGACAACGCTGTATTTTTTGTATCATAGTAAGGATTATAGGATTGTCCATACAGGGCGGCGGATGCTGGTATGAGCGGGGAAGAGTTACAGATCACTCCCAATGTCATTAACTTAAGCTTCCCGGAGCGCCGCAGACCACATATCTCATCCGGACGCGCTTTCGCTCAGCGGCAGACGCAACGGCACTAAGGCGCCAAAACACGTCGCCTAAGTGCCGGCGTCTTTCGATGGTCCGGATTGAGATATATGGTCTGCAGCACCCCGAAAAGCTTAAGTTAATGACATTGGATCACTCCCCCGCCCTATGCGTGGCTCTGGCGCCCCATCTGATTCAAAGTGTATAAATTTTCATTTACAGTTTCCGTCCGCAATGCTAAAATGGCAGTGTATGGAAGGAGTGGGGGATGTATGGAGTACAGGCCGCTGCCGGTTGGCGTCAGTGATTTTGAAGATATGATCCGGAACAAGTATTATTATGTGGACAAGACGCTTATGATCCGTGACTTTCTGGACAATAAGACGAAAGTCACGCTTTTTACCCGCCCGCGCCGTTTCGGGAAGACGCTGAATATGAGTATGATTAAGTATTTCTTTGAGGATGACAGGGACTGGAAGGGAGAGAAACGGGATTGGGCCTGTCTTTTTGACGGGCTTAGGATTATGGAAGCCGGGGAAGAATATCTGGCCCATATGGGGCAGTATCCGGTGATTTATCTGTCTTTTAAGGATGTAAAGAGGAAAAGCCTGGCGGAATCTTACCGGCAGATGGTACAGGCAATCGCTTATGAGTTTGCGCGGCATGCTTTTGTCATGGAAAGCCCTGCGCTGGCCGGGGAAAGGGATAAATACAGGGAAATCATGGAGGAACATGCGGCAGAGACGGATTATGAAAGAGCCATTCTGTTCCTCTCGCGGTGCCTTGAGAAATATTATGGAAAAAAAGCGGTGGTGCTGATTGACGAGTATGATGTCCCTTTGGAAAATTCTTTTACCTGCGGGTTTTATGATGAAATGCTTCATTTTGTCAGGGCATTGTTTGAGAGCGGGCTCAAGGACAATGTCAGCCTGGAGTTTGCGGCAATTACCGGCTGCCTGCGTGTTTCCAGGGAAAGCATTTTTACCGGGCTGAACAACTTGAATATGGTATCCATCCGGAGTTTGCATTATGATGAGTATTTTGGGTTTAAGCCGGATGAAGTGAGGCAGATGTGCCATTATTACGGTATGGATGATAATTACGCGACGATGAAGGACTGGTATGACGGTTATACCTTCGGGCAGACGGATATCTATAATCCATGGAGTGTGCTGAAATATATTTTTGATGCCAGGCCGGCAAAGGATTGGCTGCCGATGTCCTATTGGGCAAATACTTCTTCCAACGATATTGTGCGGTCATTGATTGAACGTGCCGATGAGGAAGGGAAGGGGAAGATAGAGGAGCTGTTGGCAGGCGGGACAATTGAAGTGCAGATTCATGAGGATATTACCTACAGTGAGATTTATGATGGGGGCGACAGCCTGTGGAATTTTATGTTTTTTACCGGTTATTTCCGCAAAATAAGGGAATGGCTGGCAGGGACGGCAGTTTACGCGGAACTTGCCATTCCTAACAAGGAAGTGAAATATATTTTTGAGCAGAAGATACAAAAATGGTTTTCCGACAGGCTGAAAGGAAGGGATATGCAGCCGTTTCGAAATGCTGTTTTGGATAAGGACTGTGAAAAACTGGAAGATGAGCTTAATGACATATTTGCAGAAACAATAAGTTATATGGATCAGAATGAATATTATTACCACGGGATGATGGCAGGGCTGCTTACCGGCATAAAAGGTTATATCGCGCGTTCTAACAGGGAGGGAGGAAAAGGGCGCAGCGACCTTTACTTAAAGCCTGTCCGCAGGAGCCGGGAGGCGTTTGTCATGGAATTTAAGGTTACAAAGGTTATTGGGGAAATGGATGCCAAAGCGGAGGAGGCAATCCGGCAGATAGAAGAGAAAAAGTATGACTTAGATCTTCGGAAGGACGGATATAGATATGTGAGCTATTACGGCATAGCTTTCTGCGGGAAAGAGTGTGCAGTGCATTGCAAATCCTGCGGGGATGCATTGGGGAAGCGGGCATAGAATAAGGAAGAGGAGAGTGGAAAAATGTTAGGGATCGGAGTAAAGGCACCGGCGTTTTCGCTGCCTGATCAGAACGGGCAGATCCATACGCTGGAAGAGTACAAAGGGAAAAAGGTTGTTTTATATTTTTATCCAAAGGATAATACGCCGGGATGCACGAAGCAGGCCTGCGGTTTTGGGGAACTGTACCCGCAGTTCCGGGAAAAAGGGGCGGTAGTGCTTGGCGTCAGCAAGGACAGCGTGGCGTCCCATAAAAGGTTCGAGGAGAAATACGCCCTTACGTTTACGCTGCTTTCCGACCCGGAGCTTTCCTGTATCCAGGCTTATGATGTCTGGAAGGAGAAGAAGAATTACGGGAAGGTGAGTATGGGTGTGGTGCGTACAACTTATCTGATTGACGAGGAAGGTATTATTGTGAAAGCCTTTGATAAGGTGAAAGCGGCAGAAAATCCGGCGCAAATGTTGAAAGAGCTGGGCTGATGCAAAAGGAAGGGCAGGTTTAGGGATGCAGGCAAAGCAGGTTGATTTTTCCAGGGGAAGCGTTACGCAGAATATTATACGGGTGGCGGCTCCTATGCTGGTGGCGCAGATCCTGAATTTAATGTATAATATTGTGGATCGGATTTACATAGGGAGGATTCCCGGGGAAGGGCTTCTTGCGCTGGGAGGTGTGGGGCTGTGTTTTCCTTTTATTTCGCTTATCACGGCCTTTACAAATCTGTACGGGGCGGGCGGGGCGCCGCTTTGCTCCATTGAGCGGGGGAGAGGGAATCAGGAAGAAGCGGAGAAAATCATGAATACTTCTTTTTGCCTGCTCATAATTACCGGGGGGATTCTGACGGTTTTGGGCAGTGTATTTTGCCGTCCGATCCTGGCTCTGTTCGGTGCCTCCGATACTTCACTGCCATATGCCCTGTCTTATATGCGGATCTATCTGGCGGGGACGGTATTTTCCATGGTAGCTTTGGGCATGAACCCGTTTATTAATTCCCAGGGGTTTGCAAATGTGGGGATGACGACGATTTTCCTTGGGGCCGCGGCAAATATAGTGCTGGATCCGGTATTTATTTTCGGTTTCGGGCTTGGCGTACAGGGTGCGGCATGGGCGACCGTCTGTTCACAGGTTCTCTCGGCTGTGTTCGTACTGCGGTTTTTAACGGGTGGCAGGGCGGAACTCAGGCTGCAGCCAAAGAAACCGGCCCTGCATAAAAAGTATGTTTCCGACATTATCGGGCTGGGAAGCGCCAGCTTTGTGATGCAGTGTACGAACAGCCTTGTACAGATTGCCTGCAACAGGATGCTGGGGGCTTTCGGCGGGGATGTCTATATTTCCACGATGACAATTATCAATTCCGTGCGGCATATTCTGGACACTCCGGTTTTGGCCATTGCCGATGGGGCTTCGCCTGTTTTGAGTTATAATTATGGTGCAAAAAGGTATGGCAATGTGAAAAAAGTGATCCGTTTTATCACTTTAACGGCGCTTGCTTATACCGCAGTGGTATGGGTGCTTATCCTGTTGCTGCCGGAGATGTTTATCAGGATTTTTAATAATGACGGTTCGCTTTTGACCGTAGCAGTCCCGGCATTGCATATTTACTTTTTTGCCTTTGTTTTCCAGGCATTGCAGTACAGCGGGCAGACGGTGTTTAAATCGCTGAATAAAAAGAAGCAGGCAATTTTCTTTTCCCTGCTGCGCAAGGTGGTGATCGTGGTCCCGCTGACGTTTCTGCTGCCTTATGTGGGGAATCTCGGGGCGAAGGGCGTGTTTATCGCCGAGCCGGTTTCCAATGTCCTGGGCGGGAGCGCATGTTTCCTGGCAATGATTTTTATGGTGCTTCCGGAGCTTTCCGGGAAAAAGGAAAGCGGAGGGCAGCATTGAATTGGGGCTGTAATTTTTTGGGGCCGGGAGGATAGGCATTCGTATGGAAGGTGGCAGGTATTCACAGGCAATGTCATTAACTTAAGCGCTCTGCCTGCCCGGAACCATATGTCCCCTTTCAGACCATTGAAAGACGCCGACACTTAGGCGCCGTGTTTTGGCGCTACACTACATGTAATGTAGTGTTAGTACCGTTGCGTCTGCCGTGAGCGAAAGCGCGTCTGAAAGGGGATGTATGGTTTTGGAGCGGGCAGGGCGCTTAAGTTAATGACATTGATTCACAGGAGGAAAATATTTATGAAGAACATGACGGAAGGGAAACCGCTGCGGCTTATTCTGTTTTTTGCAATACCGATGTTTATCGGGCGGCTGTTCGGGCTTTTTTATTCATTGGTGGATACCCGTATTGTCGGGGAGACATTGGGGGAGGCATCTTTGGCGGCAGTCGGGGCGACATCTACGCTGAGTGATTTATTGACTAATCTGCTCAATGGCTTTGCCAACGGGGCGGCGATTATTGTTGCGACTTACTTCGGCGCAAAGGATGAAAAGAACGTGAAAAAGGCGGCAGGAGGCACTGCTTTGATTGGGGTGGGAAGCGCGGCGGCGGTAAGCGTCCTTTGCCTTTTGTTCCTGGGGCCGATCCTGCGGTTTATGAATATTGCGGATGATATTTTCCCGCAGGCGCAAAGTTATATCCGGATTGTCCTGGCGGGGTTTCTCGCGTCGGCCTGTTATAATTTGTGCGCTGCTGTGCTGCGTGCCGTGGGCGATTCCTTTACGCCGCTGCTGTTCCTGGTCATCGCTTCGGTTTTGAATATTGCCTTGGATTACCTGTTTATCCTCTGGTTCCATATGGGCGTGGAAGGCGCGGCCTATGCGACAGTAGTCAGTCAGGCGTTGTCTGCGGCGGCATGTTTTATTTATATGCGGAAAAAATATCCTTTGCTTGCCTTGTCGGGGGAGGATATGAAAATAGAGAAAGAAGTATACCGGAGGCTGGTTACTACGGGAAGTTCCATGGCGTTTATGACATCTTTTGTAAGTTTGGGGACACTGGCGCTGCAGACGAGTATCAATACGTTCGGGACAAATATTATTGTGGCGCATACGGCTGCGAGGAAGGCGACTTCTGTCTTTATGCTGCCTTTTTCCGTATTGGGCACTACACTGGCGACTTACTGCGGGCAGAACCTGGGGGCAGGGAAGTATTCCAGGATAAGGAAGGGGATAAAGGATACGGTGCTGCTAACTTTTGGCTGGTGTGTGTTTGTGGTATTGATAGTGTTTACTTCGGCTCCGTCGATCGTTTGGCTGATTACGTCCTCCAGGCAGCAGGAAATCCTGGATACGGCATCCTTGTACCTGAAGGTGAATACTTCGTTTTATTTTGTGCCCGCGGTGATACTCCTGTTCCGGAACAGTATGCAGGGTATCGGGGATAATAAGACCCCTGTTTTTTCCAGCTCGCTGGAGTTGGTCGGGAAGGTGGCGATTGCCTTTCTGTTAGCGCCGGTGATTGGATATATGGGAATTATTCTGTCGGAACCGATTGTGTGGTTTATTATGGTGATACCGCTTGTGGTGAATATGGCGCGGAATCCGGTTTTGCGGATGGAGGATGCGGCACCCGGGGATGGAGGGCTGACGGAGCAGGGATAGGATTTTATGGATGATTGTAATGGCCCGGGAGTATGTGATATAATATCAATATAATACAGGGAGATTTTATGAACGGCACAAAAATACAATGGCATCCGGGGTTTGTAGCGGCCATGAACCTGGAATTTGCGAAAGACAGATCAGGGCTGATATTTGAAAAAATGAAATAGGAATTCTTTTTAGGGGGCACAATATCATGGAGTATAAGTCGCCGGAAGATGGGCTTGATATAGATGCATTTTATAAGGCCGGGGCGTATGCAGGGCTCTATAAATCCTATGGGGAGACAACAGACGCGATAAAGGCGGATATTGTTACAGGGGAATTGGATGAAGTGTCACACATCTGGTTAGGGGCATTGTCAGAGCGGGTGGAGAAGCAGAGGATGGTCAGGTTGCTGGAAAATGTTGGCAGATTATCCGGAAAGGCGGATAGGGAATTCGCGGACTCTGTCCTGGAAGTAAGGAACTGTCGATAAATAACTTGTGCAGTTTGCTTGTCTTTTTCTCCGATAGCGTCGGTTAAAAATCAGTTACATAGCCCGCTATGCGCCCGATTTTTAACCGGCGCTCTCGAAGAAAAATCCTGCGCATCCTGCACAAGTTATTTACCGTCAGTTCCTAAGCATTGGGGCAAATAGGGGGCTAATTGAAGAACTGATTGGAGATGATAATATGTGCCAGGCTTTGATGGAGATTATAGAGCCGCAGTTGCAGCTCAGGGAAATTGAATGGAGGGAAAAAGGAAGAAAAGAAGGCATACAGGGAACTGTGGATACATTGCGGGATTTTGGGCACGAGGATGCACAGATAAAGAAAGCGATTATGCAGAAGTATTCCCTTTCCGATAAGGAAGCGGAGGCATACTTATAAGCGTGGGATGCAGAAAATGCCGTCACTTTCAAAACAGGTGGCGGCTGTTTTTATGCACACGGGCACCCAAAGGAAAAATGTCAGCAAGAGCTGACGGGTGCCCGGCGCGCGAGTAGGGGAGAAGGTCATTTCCCTACTCGATTGCACAGGGGTGATGAAGTTGCTGCTTGCGCAGCGTGCGCCCTGCGCGGCGGGTAGGGGGAAAAGCATTTCCTACTCAATGACATAGGGGCGCACAGATATGTACAGATAAAAGGCACCGCAAATCAGGGTACGGCAGGCCGCCGGGGAAGGAGAAAGGAAAGGTATGGGAAAAATTAACCGTGAGGATATGCTGGAACTGACAAGGCGTATGACTTTGAAGAGGAATTGTTTCAGCAGGATTGCAGGGGCGTATTTGGATGCGGAGGGGTTTGTGGACGGGACTTTTAATAAGCATTTCCAGAAACTGTCAGCCAAAGACCAGCAGCGGAACCTGGATATTGCAAAGGCAATTCCGTTTTCGGATACCAATGTGCAGTTAAAAGAATATTGTTTTAAGGAGGCAGAAAGGAAAGCAGGGGGCATATGGCAGTTATTGATGGCATTAAAGGAATGCGGGCTGAAAAATGATGCGATGCTGGATACGTTTTATGAATGGTTCGGGGAAAAGCACTGTTTTGATGCGGCACATGCCGTTTATTTCTTTTACGGCAGTTACGATGTGCCATTGAAGGCGGAGGATAAAGAGAGCCTTTGGGAATCGGAAGAGGTTTATTCGTTCCTTATCTGTGCGGTCTGCCCGGTGAGCGGCGACTATGAGCCGGGGAAACCGGAATCCGGGTTTCTTTTTCCGGCATTTAAGGACAGGGGGAGCGATATATACAGGATGAATGTGTATCAGGCGGATGGAAGGTTTCAGGGTTTTTGACGGGCACGATTTCTTTGGATGTGCAGAAGCCGAACGCTTCGTGAAGTGCATCTGTCAGTTCCGTGCGTGTGTAGGCGGGCTGGTAGCCTTTCCCTTCATATTTTAAGAATTTCTTCAGGCTCTTAAGCTTCTTTACGGACTGTGTGGTGAAAAAGCCGCGGGGCTTCAGTGCCGGATGTGATAAGTCTGGTCAGACAGCTAAAGGATTTGGTAACGGAAGTTTATGCACCGGACAGGGACATGGTGGAGATCCTGGAGAAAATAATGGAGACTGTTTCGGGCATTTCAACTTGACAATAATTTATCTCCAATTTTTCCCCGACTTAACAATAATTTACCACACGCCCCACGAGGTTATGCGGGTTTCAGCGATTTTTACTTAAAAAAAGCGAAAAAAGTTTGTGACAATAATTTGACACACGCGGGGTTTGGGAAGTTGAATGTGGCTAGGGCATTCGAGATTATAGCAGGTACGACTAGCGTGTAGCGTGAAAAGAAGCTCTAAGGCGTCAAAGGACGCCGCCTAAGAGCTTCTA
>CANDKY010000141.1 GCA_947385425.1 uncultured Lachnospiraceae bacterium
CCCTTGCGTTTGACAGCATTTTTTTCTTAAGTTAATGACATTGGTTCACTCCCCGCCCTATGCGTGGCCCTGGCACCCCATCTGATTTTTTTGCAGCTTATTTGAATGGGGTTTTACTAAACAGAAGAGGCAAGTTACTGGCGGAGTCCGGGTCGGCTGTGAAGGGCATCCATGCCCGGCACAGCCTAAAATGGCCATCCATGGCCATTTTCCCCTGAGTTTGCGAATCTTCTGTTAAGTAAAACCATCATTCAAAACGATGCAAAAAAATCAGATGGGGTGCCAAGGCCGCGCATAGGGCGGGAGTGAACTGTAACGTGCCAGGGCAAGGCGGAAGAAGGTTTTATCAGTATTTATTGATAACCCAGGACTCCTGTGCTAAAATGAAAACAAACAAACGGGAGGGATGATATGCCTCAAATTATGATAATCGAAGATGACCCGGCCACTCGGGATGAGTTGGCCCTGCTTCTGGAAAACGAGGGGTATGTCCCTCTTGTGGTTACGGACTTTACAGACATTTCCGGGCAGGCGGTAAAGGAATGCCCGGACTTGATTCTCCTGGACATTGGCCTGCCCGGGCGGGATGGCTTTTCCTTGTGCGCCGCCCTGCGCAAAGCCGTCCCCACACCGATCATTTTCGTCACCAGCCGGGATGCCGGTACGGATGAGGTACGGGCGCTGAGCCTGGGCGGGGACGATTATATCACGAAACCCTACAACGTCCCCGTCCTTCTGGCACGGATCCGGGCCGTCCTGCGCCGGGCCGGCGGCGGGCCGGATCCGGCAGATCTGCTTGTAGCAGGGAAGCTGCGGCTGAGCCTGGCCAAAGGAAGCATATCGGCCAATGGGAAAACTGCGGAGCTCACCCGGAATGAACTGCAGATTTTAGCCTGTCTGATGGCGCATACAGGACAGATCGTCTCCCGGGCCGATCTGATTGACACATTATGGGACAACCAAATTTATATCGATGACAACACCCTTAGTGTCAACATGACCCGGCTGCGGGGTAAACTGGCGGAAATCGGCCTGCCGGACGCCATCAAAACCCGCCGGGGAATGGGGTATCAGCTATGACTTTACGTGAATTTTTATCTGACCGGCTGAGCCGCATTGCCCTCCAAATGATTTGCGCCGGACTGGCAGCTTTATTTCTTTTTGCCACGGGGACACAGCCGGGGATTCTTGCCATTTTGCTGATTGTGTTTCTGCTGCTCTTTTTGATCGTGAACCTGTCCGATTTCTTTCGGCAGCGCACCCGCCTCCTGGAACTGGAAGCCATTTTAGAGGGGCTGGATCGAAAGTACCTGTTTACGGAGTGCGCCCCGTCTCCCAAAAAACTTTATGAACAGCGGCTCTTTGGCCTGGCCCGCCGGGCGGGCCGGGCCATGATCGGAGCGGTATCCGATGCGGAAGCAGCCCGGCGGGAATACCGGGAGTACGTGGAACGCTGGGTACACGAAATCAAGACGCCCATCACCGCCGCCCGGCTTATCTGCCGGGAACTGGACGGTGAAAAACGCCGGAAGCTTACGGCAGAACTGGCACAGATTGAAGCTCATGTTGAGCGCGCACTGTTCTATGCCCGTGCGGAAAACCCGCAGCAGGACTGCCTGATCCGGCAGACAAACCTGGGAGAAATCGCCGTCCGGGCCATCGAAAGCCACCGTTCCCTGCTGATTCAAAGCGGCATCCGTGTAGAAACGGAAGGCCTGGACTGCACTGTCTATACCGATGAAAAGTGGGCCGCCTTTATCTTGGGCCAACTGCTCCAAAACGCCGCCCGTTACCGGGGAGCCGAACCGGTTATCACGCTTTCCGCAAAGCCTTTGGGAAAACGGATCCAGCTTGCCGTCCTGGATAACGGCATCGGCATCCCGTCCCATGAACTGCCCCGTGTGTTCGATCGGGGATTCACCGGCAGCAATGGCCGGAACCGGGGCGGTTCTACCGGCATGGGGCTGTACCTGTGCAAAAAACTGGCGTCTTTTCTTGGCCTGGATCTGCATATTATTTCGCGGGAAGGGGAGGGTACGGCGGTAACGCTGACCTTTCCCGTAAAGGACATCTTACAAAAATGTAAGGAAAATCAATAACAATCCGATACCATCCGCTTTTCCTCCGGTGTATCATAGGACACAAAGGAGGTTTGATTATGCTTCAGGTACAAAACATCGAAAAATATTACGGCAGTAAAAACAACGTTACCCGTGCCCTGGACCGGGTGAGTTTTGACGTGGAAGCCGGAGAGTTCCTGGCAATCATGGGGGCGTCGGGCAGCGGAAAAACAACCCTGCTCAACTGCATCTCCACCATCGATACCATCAGCGCCGGAAAAATCCTGCTGGACGGAGTGAATATTGCCGATCTGTCCGAAGAAGAGTTAGCAAAATTCCGCAGAGAACGACTGGGTTTTGTATTCCAGGAATTTAATTTGCTGGACACCCTGACCGTAGAGGAAAATATCGGGCTGGCTCTCTCGCTGAACCACAGCGATCCCAAGGCCGTTCAAAACCTAGTCCATGATGTGGCACAAAAGCTGGGAATCACAGATATCCTGTCCAAATTCCCCTACCAGGTTTCCGGCGGGCAAAAGCAGCGGGCCGCCTGCGCACGGGCTATGGTAGCGGGGCAGTCCCTGCTGCTGGCGGACGAACCAACCGGGGCGCTGGATTCCAGGGCATCCAAGAATTTACTGGAAATCATGTCCTCCATGAATCAGGATATGGGCGCCACTATCCTTATGGTCACCCACGATGCCTACAGCGCCAGTTACGCCGGGCGGGTACTGTTCTTAAAGGACGGCCGGGTATTCAACGAATTACTGCGCGGAGAACGTCGCCGCTCCGCATTTTATCATGAAATTCTGGACGTGCTGGCCGCGTTGGGAGGTGATATCAGTGACGTTATCTAAGCTGTCCCTCCGGAACGCCAAACGGCAGGCGAGAGACTACCTTGTGTACTTCGCTACTGTAGTGATGGCCGCCGCGCTTCTATATTCCTTCAACGGGTTGGTATTTTCCCGTGAAATCCGGCAGCTTTCCGAAAAAATGGATACGCTGCCCCTGGTGATCGTCCTTGCCAGCATCGTAGTAGTGTGCGTCTTTGGCTGGCTGGTAAGCTATGTCACCGGCTTTATGCTCTCCCGCCGGAGCCGGGAACTTGGGACTTACATCCTGATTGGCCTGACGAACCGACAGGTAGCGCGGCTGTTCTTCCTGGAAAATCTGTCGGTGGGCGGCATGGCCCTGGCTCTGGGACTGGTGCTGGGCGGATTGCTCTATCAGATTTTCCGGGCAATCCTGTTTACTATGTTCGTCCTGCCTTATCATTTCGCGTTTGCGCTCTCCCTCCCGGCTGCAGGGCTGACCCTGCTCTATTTCGCCCTTATCTACCTTCGCGCCCTGCAAAAAAGCCAAAAGCGCATCCGCAAAATGAAAATCTATGGCCTCATTTATTTTGACCGAAAAAATGAAGGCATAGTGATACAGGGCGGAAAAAAACGGCGCTGGATATTTACCTTTTCCATCGTACTGGGCGTGGCGGGAACCATTCTGCTGACCGCTGGTACGCTGGTGATCGGCCTTATCGGCGCCGGATGCCTGATTGCCTCCCTGTTCGGCTTTTTCCTCAGCTTTGCCTCCGGCGTCCCCGCTTTTTTCGGGAAACGCCCTGCCCTGAAATATCAGGGAGCAAACCTGCTGGTTTTCCGCACCCTTGCTTCCAAACTGGCTACCATGGGAACCGTCATGGCGGTAATTTCCATGATTTTTACCGCCACGCTAATTGCGGAGGGAAGCGGATTAGTCATCAACGGCATCTCCCGGGGCCGTGCCGCCGAAAATTCCTGCTTTGACCTCTACTTTGGCATTGAAGGCACGGAACAGGATCCCGGCCCATACCTGGACTATATCGCGGAAAATATCCCTGTAGAAAAGTCTGTCCTGTACCAGATCTATCTGGACACCCTTCCCCGCATACGGGATTATGTCAGCAGCCGAGCGGTCTATTATCACTACAATTACAACCAGGATCCGATCCTTCGCTGGAGCGACTACGCCGCACTGCGTTCCATTGCAGGTTATCCGGCGGCCGTGCCGGAGCCCGGACGGTATCTTATCCACTGCATGACCTATTTGGAGGAACCGCTGAGAGCCTGCGGCCAGCCCCTTACATTTGGTGATGTTACCCTGATGCCAGGGAGCATCTACACGGAACATTTCTCTCAGAATTTCGGTGTCGGCAACGGATACGGGTACATTCTCGTAGTCCCGGACGAGGCGGCGGAGGCATTGGCAGTCCATCATCTGGCCTATGCCGCGCAGACCTCCCGCCCGGTATCTGCGGCACAGTACGACGCACTGGCCGGTATAGCCGCCAGGGAATACGATAAACAGAGGAACCCGTCAGGTTACGGATTTGTCACCACAAAAGCCAACGAGGATGCGCAGGCGGCTGTCCTTACATCGCTTACAGTATTTCCGCTGTTTTATCTGGCCCTGGCCCTCACCATGACTGCCGCCACCATCCTTACCATCCAACAGCTCAGCGAAACCGACCGCTACCGGCGGCAATTTGCCCTGCTCCGGAAACTTGGCATGGCCCGGCAGGAAATGGCCCGCGCTCTTGGCCGTCAGTTTGCCATCTACTATGCCATGCCCGCCGCTGCGCCGGTGCTGATCGCAGTCCCGTTCATTTTGCATATGGCCCAGGCTCCGGAACCGGGAATCATGACAGGAATAAACAGCCCCGGATGCATTGTTGCCATCTCTTTGGGAATCTTCTTCCTGATTTATGCAATCTACATCCTTCTGGCCTACACCAGCCTGAAGCGGAATGTGCTGCCGGAACTATAAAAAATGTATAAAAATAACCCATGCCATTCGGCCCGTCATACGGCAGGCCGGGCATGATGGCGGATTCAGGAACTGTAGGAAAATAAGTGATACAGATTGCGCAGAATATTTCTTCGAATGTGCAAAATTACTATGTAATTGCCAAAAAACGCAGGCTGTACACAGAGAACCGGCGCAGCTTCCGCCGCGCCGGTTCTTCCCGAAACTCCATATACTTCCCTGTGGATTCCCTCCTGAAACAACACTTCAATAATAGACCTATCAATTACTATGTTCCGCCGTATATGCCTTATACGCTTCTACCTGTGCACCATGTATCTCGCTGAGTTCATCAACAACCTTCTGTATGCCCAGATTTTCCAGATTCGCAACATAGGCATCCCAGTCGTCCAGAGACTTGTTGCCGCCGATTACGCCCCACGTATATTCCTTCATTGCATCGCCGATATCCGTACCCAAATCATTGTTCACAACATATGCGTCCGGATTTTTCTTCTCAATCGTCTTGGCATAAGCATCACGGCTGTTTGCCGTCACCTTCTCAAAAAGCTCTGTCGTCTCCTGGGAATTGGCAATATTGCAGGCATCCTTCCTTGCAAACAGATCCTGGAACAAAGCAATGCCGATTCCCATCTCCGTATTTTCCGCGCCGTTCCCGTCATGGATGATTTCATAAGTTCCGTCTCCGTAATCTATATAATCCCTTCCCTCTACACCGAACCTTCTGTGGATATAATTCTCAGGCGTTGCCATGTCATCCCAGATAGCATAAGCCCTTTCCGGATCAGAACATACATTGGTAATCCCAAAATAACACCATGCCCCGATAGAAGCAGGCTCATCCTGAGGTTTCCCGTTATCCCCGGCTACCATATCTATAGGAATCCATTCCGCACCCGGATTGGAAGCATAGAAAGACTGCATCGTACCTGCGGAAGGGTTATTCCACGTTACCCAGCTATAAGTCGCCCCAAAACCGCCGTTGGCCATCTCCTCATCCCGGTCTGTGTCCGTAATTATACTGGGATCGATCACGCCGTCCGCGTACAGCTTAGCCACGCGCCCCAGCCACTCCTTACAGTCGTCTGTCGTCGGCCCATAGATATAAGAACCATCCTCCATACGGATAAAATCCATACGGCCGTTGCCCTCGCCGCATCCCTGGATCCACGGCCAGAAAGTACGGTAATCATAACCGTCGCCGTTCCACCCATAAGTATCATCGACGCCGTTCCCGTCCGGGTCGTCATTGGTAAACGCATACAAACACGCTTCCAGTTCATCCAATGTCTTCGGGATTTCCAGGTTCAGGTTATCCAGCCAGTCCTTCCTGATCCAAAGCGTCTCGCAAGCCGGTTCCGCCACATCGCCCGGAATACGGTAGCAGGCGCCGTCCTCGCCGGAAGCATAGAACATAACGCCGGGATCAACCGCATTATAATAATCCACCATATTCGTATACTTCTCCATATACGGCGCAACATTCACCAGAAGCCCCGCATCCACCCACTTAGTATAATCCGCTTCCATATTCCACCACCAGATAATATCCGGCCTTTGCGACTCATCACCCATCAAAAGAGAAATCTTGGAAGTCGCATCCGACCAGCCGGGCAAAGCAATCACCTCAATATCCAGATTATAACGCTCCTCCAGCCACTTCTCAATCTCACTGTCCGGCTGCGTATACCCCTGCAGGCATACCACACTCATTTTCATTGTCTCTTCCTGATTAAGCACATCAATCGGCCCTTCCGCCACAGGCGGCTGTTCCGCATCCACCGCAGCAGACGCACCTCCCCCGGACGAACCGGACCCTCCCCCGCATCCAGCCAACAAACCAACAGCCACAATACCAGCCATTAAAAGTGACACTACTCTTCTCTTCATAACCTCATCTTCCTCCTGTCTTATATTTAACCAACATGCTGCTGCCCTGCAGCAGCACAAACCCCCAGCCATGAAAAACCTGGAAGAATGCCTTCTTTTTGGGCATTCTTCCGTGTGAAACGGATTTGCGATGCTACAGCATTGCAAATCCTAAAAGTTCTTAAGTGGTGTACTTTACCACTTTAGAACTTTTTTCACACTAACTCCCATTCGCCCGCTCCTGCGGGCACTCAAATCAGGATGGTGAAATCTCTGATTTCACACTAACCTTTGACCCCGCCAATCATAACCCCTTTCACAAAGTATTTCTGCACGAAAGGATACACACACAGTATCGGCACTGTCGCCACAACAACGGAAGCCGCCTTAATTGTAGCCGCAGTTACATTTGTCGATGCCGCCACCGTAACGCCCGCCGCCTGCATAGCCTGGTTTGTGTTGGTAAGCATATACCTTAACACTGCCTGCAATGCCCACCTGCTCTTCGTATTGATATACAAAACGCTTGAAAAATAATCATTCCAGTAACCCACCGCCGTAAACAGGGCAATGGTAGCAATACTTGCTTTTGATAGCGGCAAAATAATCTTTGCAAATATAGTCACATCGTTCGCACCGTCCAGCCTTGCCGACTCCTCCAGGCTTTCCGGAATTGTAGAGAAAAAGCTCCGCATAATAATGACATTATAAGCGCTGATCAGCCCCGGAAGAATCAACGACCAGCGGTTGTCAATCAAATGCATGTTTTTAATCAACAGATATCCGGGAATCATACCGCCCGAAAACAGCATTGTAAACAAAATAAGTATGTTTATCACTTTCCCAAACGGAAGATCCTTCTTCGAAAGCGGATATGCCGTCGTTGCCGTGAACAGCGTACCGAGGAACGTCCCTATAATCGTCACCATAATCGTTGTAAGATAACCGGTCCAAATGGACGGATCCTTAAATACCTTGGTATAAGTATCCAGGTTAAAACCCTGCGGCCAGAGGAACACACCCCCTTTTGCCGTAGCCTCCACCGAACTGAAAGACATCATAACGACATGCCAGAAAGGATACAGCATTATAATACTGAGCACTGTGAAAAAGGCATAATTGAATACCGTATAAACCTGTTCCGCCTGGCTCCTCTTTATTGTCGTACCGGCTACTTTTTTCGTTGCCATCCCACTCTCCTCCTTCCCTTAGAATAACCCTTCATTGTTTGTCTTCTTTGCAATCGTATTGACAATCAGTATCATGACGAATGCGACTACCGATTTAAACATGCCCGCCGCCGTGGAAAAGGAGTAATCGTTATTGATAATACCCATCCGGTATACATATGTATCAATGATATCCGCCACGTCATATACATGTGAGGTGTATAACATAAATATCTGGTCAAACCCGGCATTCAGGATATTCCCGCAGCTTAAGATAAACTGGATGATAATAGTCGGTATAATACTCGGCAGGGTAATGTTCAGCACCTGCTTCCACTTCCCTGCCCCGTCAATGGACGCCGCCTCATACAAAACCGGGTCAATACCGCTGATTGCCGCGAAATAAATAATAGTGCCCCAGCCAAGCCCCTTATAAATATCCGTAATAATCAGCATCGGCACAAAGTACCTGGAATCCGTCAGGACCATAATCCGCTCCCCGGTTATCATCTGCAGGAAATTCGTAATCATACCGTTGTCCGGATCAAGCAGTGTCATAATAATACCGGACAGGATAACCCAGGATATAAAATGAGGCAGATAAAGAAGTGTCTGGGATACTTTCTTAAACTTCATGCTTCTCATTTCATTCATCATAAGCGCCAGGATAACCGGAATCGGGAATCCCAGAATCAGCTTGAGCAGGCTGATAACAACTGTGTTCCGAAGCACCGGCAGGAATGAATTTTTCGAAAACAGCTCTGCAAACTGTTTGAATCCTACCCATGTACTCTTCGCCGGATCATATTGGTTATAATCCTGGAATGCAATTTTCAGCCCGAAGATTGGTATGTACTTAAAAATTACAAAAAACAGTATCCCGGGCACAAGCAGCAGGAACAGCCACCGCTTCTTTACCATCTCTCTTCCCGTCCTGCGGAGTCTCTCACTAAAGGTTTCCGCCGTCGCAGCTCTTGGATTTGCCATCTTGCTTCCTCTCCTTTCTTAATAAAAATGTCATTTTTTGCCCTCCTCGACTCACTATTTGCACTATACTGTCTGTCTATGCCACATTACATTATAGTGCATAATTGTTTTATCTGAAATTAATTTTCAGCACATTTTTTATTATTTTTAAAGTGTTTTTAAGCTTTTTTTAATTTTTTGGTATATATAAACAATTTATTGCACGTTAAAATGCACTGTTTTGCACTATTTTTATGCATTATGCCAAATGTAAAATAATGCTATATGTCAACACATGCTGACATTTTCCTTTGGGTGCCTGTGTGCAATCGAGTAGGGGAGAGCCATCTTCCCCTACTCTCGCGCCGGGCACCCGTCAGCTCTTGCTGACATTCTTGCTGACATTTTTCCTTTGGGTGCCCGTGTGCATAAAAAAATCCCCCGCCTAAAGCGGAAGATTCTAAATAAAATAACCTATTCCACTGCCGTCCCCAGGGCAGGTTTGAGGGATGAGCGGCGGATAACCACCTTCCCCGAAACAGAAATTTTCTCATATGGGGCATCCGGGCACTGCATCCGCCAGAGAAAGCACTGCACCATACGCCTCCCCAGCCATTGCGTGTCCACATCTACAGTCGTAAAAAAAGGATCCAGCATTCCCTCTTCATCATTGTCAAACCCGGTAACCGCCACATCCTCCGGCACGCGTATCCCTTTCCTGCGCAATGCCCGCGTGAAATACATGGCAATCTGGTCGTTGCCGCACACCATCGCCTCCGGCAGCTCCCTGTAATTTTCCACAATGGCATCGTATGTAGGCTGCAAATAACAGCAGCCGCTTTCCGTATAAGGCATGACAAACTCAGGGTTCGGCACAAGCCCTGCCTGCGCCATCGCAAACTGATAGCCGTCATAACGGCTGTGCATGGATTCATAGCGGTGGCTGCTGTCACCGAGAAACCCTATTTTTTTCATCCCCTGGCCGATCAAATGATTGGTTATCTGCACAATTGGATGGAAGCTTTCCGTTTTCAGGACGTCTCCCGTCATTGCATCCTTAGACCCTATATAATCGTCAAAAAAGAACAGCCGGATCCCCATCTGCTGGATCTTGCCGATATAATCCCCGGCCATCATCCTCACACAAAAAACCGCCTGGATATTTTCATCCAGGCCGGGCGGCAGCTTCATCTGCGCCTCATCTTCCGGCGACACCACTGCAACCTGCGTCCGGCAGTGATGCCTGCTTGCCTCTTCCGATATTCCATTGACAATTTTATCCCAATAAACCGCCACATCAGGCTTTTTCAAAATCATAACCCGGTATTCCGTTTTTTCATCCTTTTCTGTTTCCCGATCCTGCCCGGGGATTACCATATAGCCCGCCCTTTCCGCATACCGCAGTATCATATCCCGCGTCCGTGGAGCAACCATATCGTTTCCTTTCAGAGCCATGGACACCGTATTCCTGGACAAGCCCAGTTCCTTCGCTATACTCTGAATCGTCACTTTTCCCATAGCGCCCTCCATATTCCGGCCTTTTTCTCCGATCTTTATACTCCCAATCTTATACGAAATATGCGTAAAAGTCAAACAGGCTGTAAATAATTTGCGGATAAGGCAGGCACAGGTGGTCGAGTAGACATTCCCCTTACGGGGAATGAGATCGGAAGAGCGTCGTGTAGGGAAAGAGTGTAGGTTAGAGTGTGTGTGTGGGG
>CANDKY010000142.1 GCA_947385425.1 uncultured Lachnospiraceae bacterium
TCCGGATGAGATATGTGGTCTGCAGCGCTCCGAGAAGCTTAAGTTAATGACATTGTCTGTGAACCATAACTCCCATTGTCCGAGAACTGTAACAATTCATTCCCAAATTCATTGCCAATTTCCATCTTTTTCACAGCATTCCGATTGAAATTGCCATTCCCATGGAGTATAATGGAAGAAATCAAATCATTTCCGCGGGCCGCGGAAAATTCACAGGCAGGAAATTACAATGATAACACAAGAGAAAGCTTCCCCCAAACAACCTAAATATAGTCATGAAAATATCCGCATTACCGTAAATATGGCGTGGCCGTCCATTGTGGAGTCTTTTTTTGTTGCTTTTGCAGGGCTGGTGGATTCCCTGATGGTGAGTTCCCTTGGCGCTTACGCGGTAGCTGCCGTAGGGCTTACGACACAGCCGAAATTTTTAGGGTTTTCGCTGTTTATTGCGGCAAATGTGGCTATTTCCGCTTTGGTTGCCAGGAGGCGGGGGGAGGAGAACCCGGAGGAGGCAAACCGGATTTTAAGCACTTCTATTGTGTTTATCCTTGCGGCAGGGGTGATCCTGAGTGTTCTATTTGTATTGCTGGCCAGTCCGATTATCCGTTTATGCGGGTCTACGGCCGAGACGCACGAGAGCGCGGTGGTATATTTCAGGATTATTATGGGAGGTATGATTTTCAACTGTATCCAGATGGGGATTAATTCCGCCCAGCGCGGCGCCGGGAATACGAAGATTACCATGCGTACGAATGTGACTTCCAATACGGTTAACATTATTCTGAATTATCTGTTGATTGACGGGCATTTTGGCTTCCCGGCCCTTGGCATACATGGCGCGGCACTGGCGACGGTGTTGGGTACGGTGGTTGCCTGTATCATGAGCATTCTTTCCATTTTGAAGCCGGACGGGTTTATCAGCCTGCCGTATATCCTGAAGCATAAGGTGTGGCCTGCCGCCAGGACTTTGTATAGTTTATTTCATGTGGGATACAGTGTTTTCTTTGAACAGATTCTGATGCGGATTGGGTTTATGCTGACCGCGATTATGGCGGCGAAGCAGGGGACGGATGCAATGGCGGCCCACCAGGTGGGCATGAATATAATGGGGCTTTCTTTTTCCTTTGGCGACGGGCTGCAGGCGGCGGCTGTGGCGCTGATCGGGCGGAGCCTGGGTGCCGGTGATGAGAAGATGGCGAAGGAATTCGGCAGTATCTGCCGGATGTTTGGCGGCATGATTTCCGTGTGCCTTGCCGTGGTCTATTTCTTCGGCGCAAGGCCGTTGATGGGGCTTTTTTTTGAAGAGGAGCATATCATCGGGCTGGGCGTCGGTATTATGAGGGTTATCATTTTCGTGGTTGCTTTCCAGATCAGCCAGGTGGTGTATATGGGCTGCCTGCGCGGTGCGGGGGATACGCTCTATACGGCAGCCGCCTCTACGGTCAGTGTCACGTTTATCCGTACCGCCGGCTCGTATTTGGGCGGATATGTGTTTGGGGGCGGTATTGTGGGTATCTGGCTGGGGGTCCTGGCGGATCAGATTTCACGGTTTCTGTTTGCGTCCGTCCGGTTTAAGAAGGGGAAATGGACGCAGATTAAAATATGATACATATATGGGGCATGGGAATTTCAAGAAAGAAAGGGCAAATTCAGATTTCAAAAAAATTATGAATAAATCAGGAGGTAAAACGACATGAACAGAGCAGCGGGTATATTACTCCCGGTAGCCAGCCTGCCGTCCAAATACGGCATTGGCTGTTTTTCGCAAAGCGCATATGATTTTGTAGACTGGCTGAAGGAAGCGGGGCAGACTTATTGGCAGATATTGCCGCTTGGCCCTACCAGCTATGGTGATTCACCCTACCAGTCTTTTTCAACCTATGCGGGGAATCCGTATTTTATCAGCCTGGAGGCATTGGTGGAGGAGGGTGTCCTGACAGAGGAAGAGTGCGATGAGGCAGATTTCGGAAACAAGGTAAATGATATTGATTATGAAAAAATGTACATAAACCGTTATCCGCTTCTTCGGAAAGCATATGAGCGCAGCGACATAAGCCAAAACGCTGATTATCGGCGTTTTGTGGAAGAAAATGAGTGGTGGCTGTCGGATTATGCGCTGTTTATGGCAGTGAAGGAACGGTTCGGGGGGAGGCCATGGACGGAATGGGCGGAGGATATCCGGCTCCGTTGGGGAAATGCCATGGATTATTACCGCAGGGAATTATATTTTGATATAGAGTTCCAGCAGTATATGCAGTTCAAGTTTTTCTGCCAGTGGAGGGAGCTGAGGGAATATGCCAATAAGAAGGGGATCCGGATTGTCGGTGATATCCCTATTTATGTGGCGATGGACAGCGCGGATGCCTGGGCGCACCCGGAGCTTTTCCAACTGGACAGGGATAATGTGCCGACGGCGGTTGCCGGATGTCCGCCGGACGGTTTTTCGGCGGACGGGCAAATGTGGGGGAACCCGCTGTACCGTTGGGAATACCACAGGCAGACAGGGTATGACTGGTGGATGACGCGGCTGTGGTATTGTTTCCAGTTGTATGATGTTGTCCGTATCGATCATTTCCGAGGGTTTGACGAATATTATTCGATTCCCTATGGGGAAGAGACTGCGGTAAACGGGCATTGGGAGAAGGGGCCAGGGATTGATTTATTCCGCTGTATGGAACGGCGTTTTGGCTGGCATGAGGTTATTGCAGAGGATTTGGGGTATGTGACGGATTCTGTCCGGCAGTTAGTCCGTGACAGCGGTTTCCCGGGGATGAAGGTTCTGGAATTTGCTTTTGATTCCAGGGATTCCGGTTCGGCAAACGATTACTTCCCGCACAATTATACGGAAAACTGTATTGCATACACAGGGACGCACGATAATGAGACAATTGTCGGCTGGTTTAAGAATATTATGCCCGAGGAACGGGAGATGGCGCGTAATTATATGTGCGATCATCATACGCCGGAAAAACTGCTTTACAAATCGCTGATTGCCCTGGTTATGCGGAGTGTGGCTAAGACATGTATTATCCCTATCCAGGATTATCTTGGGTATGATAATAGCTGCCGCACGAACAAACCTTCTACTTTGGGGATAAACTGGCGCTGGAGAGTGCAGGAGAAGGAATTGTCGGAGGATCTGCAGAAGGAAATCCTGGCTGTGACGAAACGTTATGGGCGGATGAACTGGCAGTAGGGGCAGAGTGGGCGAATAACTTGCCGGCAGAGAAAAAGGCCGGCAAATTTTCCACCTGTGCGGTTGGCAAATTTTTCTGACATCAAAATTAAAAAGTGTAAAGCTGTTGATAACTAAACAGGCTTTACACTTTTTTGTAGTTAGCTTGCCAATACGGCCTGTTACATAACCGGAACGGTAAGGCTGCCGGAAATAAGAGCCGGGAGGTAGATGCAGGATGGCAGAGGAAAAGCGGAAAGAGACAGAAGAAGAGCGGATGTAGATACTTTTTCCGGCCTGAAAGAATGTTCTGAGGCAAAGGATGAAAACAGGTGAACAATGCATAGTTGAAACCGGGTGAAAAGGAGGGGGGATATTTTTATGGGCGGAAGGAGACTGGAATGACGGCAGAAGAACCTAAAAAATAGAACAGGATAATGAAACCATCCGGGGCAGAGAATCGTATATATAGTGTAGGGGTGGGAGAAAAAGGGTATTGGGAGTTATACAGGGAGGCAGGGGCGGGAAGGGGAGGCTGCGGAGGACATGGAGGTTAGGCTGCAAAGCGGTAAGCTGATTATAGTGGAGGACGGCAGGCTGGACGAGATATGGAAGCTTGGGGGATTTTTGACGGAAGGGGAAATGGAAGAATTGGAAGAGGCGGTAATCTTATTCCAAACGATGCAAAAAGGCACACGGGACGCCGGATCCGGGGTGTTCCCGCCCCGGTGAACCAATGTCATTAACTTAAGCTTCCCGGAGCGCCGCAGACCACATATCTCATCCGGACGCGCTTTCGCTCAGCGGCAGACGCAACGGTACTAAGGCGCCAAAACACGGCGCCTAAGTGCCGGCGTCTTTCAATGGTCCGGATTGAGATATATGGTCTGCAGCACCCCGAAAAGCTTAAGTTAATGACATTGCTTGTGAACTGTAACGGCTTTGCTTTGTAACTGATTTTTGCCCTACAAAAAGCTTGTCACATTTTGCCGTTTGTATTAATATATTATTGGAGAATAAATATATTACATACCAGGAGGTACTGAGAGATGGATACAAGTGTTGAAATGGTTGCGTGGATAGCATGCGCCGTTATTGCCGTTGTGCTGGGCGGGCTTGCTTATATGAATTTCCGCAATTTTAAGAAAAGGAGTAATCTGCTTAACCGGGCAGATGAAATGACGGGCAGTGTCAGCGGCCGTATCAGTGAGGTGGTGAAGGTTTACCGCAGCAACAGTTCTTTCCGCTGGAAAAATGAATATCCCGTGATAACATATTCAGTGGGAGACAGGGATTATACCGCGAAGCTGGATTTCGCGGAGAAGCGCGCAGGGCATTACAGCATTGGGGACACTTACCGTGTCTGTTATGTACCTTCCGATCCTTCCTGCTGTATTGTGGAGGAGTTCCGCAAAGCTTTGGTAAGCGCCCGCAAAAGGTCATTGATCGGGATGGTGGTACTTTGTATTTTCTTTTTGAATCTTATATATTCTTTGATTAGCCAGATAGGGACCATATTAGCGTGAAAAGAATTTCTAAGGCGTCAAAGGACGCCGCCTAAGAAATTCTAGGATTTGCCATGCTTAGCATGGCAAATCCATTTCACGCGGAAAAACGCCGGGAAAGAGGCGTTTTTCCAGGTTTTTCAAACACGCGCTACCCGGAAATGACTTTACAGCGTTTCTTATAGCATGCAATGCCATATCGGTATATTGTTTTCATGCCGTCCGTTATCAGTCCGTCTTCATAGTTTCGGTCTTCTATCTGCTGCAGGGCTTTATGGCATGCGGTATCAAAATCGGCATTTTCGGCATATTTTAATTCAATCACGATGCCGGTTTCCTTTTCTTCAATTTCTATGAGGATATCACTGTAGCCATCGCCGGATTCTGCATTTGAACGGACGGACCATCCGTCCATATTTCCGAAAATCCCTAGTAAAATTCCATGATAGAAATTTTCCTTTTTTTCTTTTCGGGCATTTGTATCGCGGATGCTTATTGTCTTTCTCAGATAAGCGTTAAATCCTTCTTCGATGCGGGATACGTTATTTTCCTGGAATGCATGGCAGAAGCTTTCCAGTTTCCTGCTGTCTTTTGCGGTTTCTTCCTCAAACCATTCGCGTATCTGCTCTGTAAATATCCAACGGATTTCTTTATTCGGAATGGCTAGTTCTGTCCAATCACTGTTTTCTTCCCCGGATTGTGTCAGGTATCCTGTTGTAAAAAGCAGGCTCCACAGATGATCTGTTTTGGAATCCAAATCCCTGTAAGTTAATTCCTGCCGTATCCTTTTCTTTATACTGCCGCCGTTGATCAATGTCTCTATTTCGTTCTTATCCGCGGTTTTCGCTTTGCTTATAAATTTTCTGATAAGATCGTTGCTGCTTGAATTTACCCAATAATTTTGAGGTTTTACAGAAGGGCACATTTTCAGCGCATGGCAATAGCATATCACATCCCATGGGCAATATATTTCCAGATTGCCGAACCGATAACCATCATACCATTCCTTTATTGTGTGATACTTTTCCATCCAGCCATAAACTTCCAGCATTTCCCTGGTTTCTCTTTCTGTAAAGCCGAAGTATTCATTATATTGTATATCTTTAACCGTGTATACATTAAAATTGTTAAGGCCGGTGAAGATACTTTCCTTAGATATCCTGAGACAGCCTGTAAGCACCGCAAAATAGAGGCTGTCATTTGTTTTCAATGCCTGCCCGAATAATATCCGGAGCAGCATTACCATTTCATCGTAATAGCCTGACTGGTATGCTTTATCGAGAGGGACATCATATTCGTCAATTAAGAGGATTGTGCGCAGGCCGTAGTGTTTGTGGAGTAACCGGGACAGCATTGCCAGGCTGTCTTTCAGCAATATATCTTCCATTGCAAAAAGCCCGTTTTGATCCAACTCTGTCAGTTTCATGTACTGCTGGTGTTCTGTCTCTGACAGGCAACTGCTTTTAAGAAGAAAAGGGAACCTCATTGCCTCCCTTCCTATAAGGCTGCACAGCATTCCTTTCGCTTCCACGAAATTATTGCCTTCCACATTTTTGAGGCTGATAGAGATGACAGGGAACTTTCCCATATATTTTCCGCAAAGTTCTTTGTCCTTCGAAATTTCCAGCCCGTCAAAGAGGGTATAGTCGCTTCCGGCTTCAAAGAAATATTTCAGCATACTCATATTCAATGTTTTGCCAAAACGTCTTGGGCGCGTAAACAGGGTTACTTTTCCGGGGTTTTCCAAAAGATTCCGGATAATTCGGGTTTTATCAATATAATAAAATTCCCTTGTACGAATTTCTTCAAAGTTTTCAATGCCTACAGGCAACTTGGGTTTTGCAGCCATGCCATGCTCCTTTCCGGGTTTCCGGCCTGCGCCCTTATGGGGGGCGTTTTTTTATGCACACGGGCACCCAAAGGAAAATGTCAGCAAGAGCTGACGGGTGCCCGGCGCGCGAGTAGGGAGAAAAGCATCCTCTGCTCGATTATATAATAATCATACCGTCTGCTGCCTGTAATTTCAACCTTGTTTTGGGCAGTTGCGTCTCATTTTTGCAGTTGGATTTTTCTTTTCCTGTGCAGCCGGGAACTGCCGGGAGGGTACAGGGTGTCGGTCGCACAGGTGGAATTTATTTATCAGATTTGGACAATAACGTTATCAGTTATAAAGATTGTGTTAAAAGAAGCCCCTTTGTTGAAAAAATTGGAAATATATGGTAAAGTTTGTAATTATCTTGATTGCTGACAACAGGGAGGGCAGGCGTTATGAAACGTGAATATGAATCCCAGAATGTTTATGAGGCATTCCAGAGGAGGATCCGGTTGATTTTTGAGGAGTTTGATAATATTTACATATCTTTTTCCGGCGGGAAGGACAGCGGACTATTGCTGAATATGGCACTGGATTTCCAGCAGAAATATTATCCGGAGAAGAAACTTGGGGTTTTCCATCAGGATTTTGAGGCGCAGTATACGGTTACTACGGAGTATATAGAACGTACTTTTAAGCGGCTGGAAGGGAAGGCGGAATTGTACTGGGTATGCCTGCCCATGGCGACGAGGACGGCGCTGAGCAGTTATGAGATGTTTTGGTATCCGTGGGACGACAGGAAAAAGGAGGCGTGGGTCCGTCAGATGCCAAAGCATGATTATGTCATTCATCTGGATAATAATCCGATTACAACATACCGTTACCGGATGCATCAGGAAGATCTGGCGAAACAGTTCAGCAGATGGTATCGGATATCCCATGGGAATAAGAAGACGGTCTGCCTGCTTGGTATGCGGGCGGACGAATCGCTCCAGCGTTATAGCGGTTTTATGAACAAGAAGTATGGATATAAAGAGGAATGCTGGATCAGCAGGCAGTTTAAGAATGTGTGGTGTGCCTCCCCTTTATATGACTGGGGGCAGGAGGATATCTGGCATGCCAATTATCTGTATGGGTATGATTATAACCGCCTGTATGATCTTTATTATATGGCAGGGCTGAAGGTGTCGCAGATGCGCGTCGCCTCCCCTTTTAACGATTATTCCAAAGACAGCCTGAATCTTTACCGTGTGCTGGATCCTGATATATGGGCGCGGCTGGTCGGGAGGGTGCAGGGGGCTAACTTTGCCTGTATTTACGGGAGGACAAAGGCAATGGGGTATCGGAACATTTCCCTGCCGGAAGGGCATACCTGGGAGTCTTATACCCGTTTCCTGCTGGATACCCTTCCTGTCCGTCTGAAAAACAATTATGTCAAAAAGTTTAATGCGTCGATTAAGTTCTGGCATGAAAAGGGCGGCGGGCTGGAGGAGGAGACGATACGGGAGCTGGAAGAGCATGGGTACCGGATTAAGCGCAACGGTATTTCCAATTATACGTTAAACAAAAAGTCCCGTATTATTTTTATGGAGAAAATCCCGGATAACACGGACGACATTAAGTCTACAAAGGATGTGCCCAGTTGGAAAAGGATGTGTTACTGCATTCTGAAAAATGACCATATCTGCCGTTTTATGGGTTTCGGGCTGAACAGGCAGCAGCAAAGGAATATTGACATGATTAAACAGAAATACAAAGGCTTGGAGGAGATCAATAATGAAGCGTAAGAGTCCGGTTTACAATGTGATTGCAGTACCCGTCAGTAAGATAAAGCCTAACAGCTATAATCCCAATGCGGTGGCGCCGCCGGAAATGAAGCTTCTTTACCAGAGTATTAAGGCGGACGGGTATACGATGCCTATTGTTTGTTATTACGATAAGGAGAAGGATGAGTATATAATAGTGGACGGTTTCCACCGTTACAGGATTATCCTGGAGCATGAGGACATTTTTGAGCGGGAGGAAGGGATGCTGCCGGTATCGGTGATTGACAAGCCCATTGACCAGCGCATGGCCAGCACCATCAGGCATAACCGGGCGAGGGGAAGCCATAATGTGGATCTGATGAGTAATATTGTCAAGGAACTGCATGAGATCGGGCGTTCAGATGCATGGATATCCAAACATCTGGGTATGGACAGAGATGAGATCCTGCGGCTGAAGCAGATCACGGGATTGGCGGCTCTGTTTAAGGATGTGAAGTTCGGGCAGGCGTGGAGGCCGGTGGAGGAAGAAGAGGACAGCAGGGGGATATTTGCGCAGGCGGCGAAGGAAGAAGAGGATGGCGGTGGGATATCTGCGTCGGAGATGGAGGAAGGGGATGGCGGGGCGATACCTGCGTCAGCGATGGAAGAGAGTGATTTGGATATAATTTGATTGACCGGAAAACGGTTGAGTAATATAATGCGCCTGTAGGAGAAGATCCTGCGGGCGCATTTGGCAGGTACGCAGGCGCCCGGTGAAAATATGTCAGCAAGGGTTGACGCGTGCCTTGCACTGATACAAATATCAAGCACTTTGTATACGAGGATTAAGAAAACGGTGTACTAGTTTTAAGTATATTCCGGAGAGGGAGGGATGGCATGGATTTAAAGAGGGAGCTGGTTATACCGAATGACGGCCTGCCTTTTAAAATGTTTGTATTTGAAGGGAAAAACGGGAATTACCGTGTGACAAAGCACTGGCACGACACGGTGGAGATATTTGTTGTTTTTGAAGGGGAGATTGATTTCTATATTAATGCTTCTCATTATGGGTTGTCGAAAGGGCGGTTTATCATAGTCAATTCCAATGAGGTGCATTCCATAGATGTGCCGGAAGAGAATTTTACGATTGTGGTGCAGATACCGCCGGAGGAATTTGAGCGGTTCCGGGAAGGGGAGTATATGTTGTTTTGCCATACTTCCGACGGATATAAGGAGCAGGATGCCCGGTTTGTGCGGCTGGTGCGGCAGATGTATACGGCTTATGCGGAAAAAAGGTACGGCTATGAGCTGGAGGTGCTCAGTGACTATTACCGGATGCTGTACTGGCTTGTAACGCAGTATCTGGAAAAGGACGTGGATGAGGAGCAGGTAAAAAAGAACCGCCGGATGAAAAAGCTGTACCAGATTACTTCCTATATACAGGAGCATTACAGGGAGGATATGACCTTGGAGACTGTGGCGGGTATTTTCGGTTTTTCGCCGACGTACCTGTCACGTATTTTTAAAAAGTATGCGAATGTGAATTACAAAGCTTATGTGCAGAATGTGCGGGTGGAATATGCGTATAAGGAATTGCTGAATACGGGGTATTCGATAAATAAAATTGCGGAAAACTGCGGGTTCCCGGATGGAAGGAGTTTTACAAAGGCTTTTGCGGCACGGTTTGGCATTACGCCGGATAAGTACCGCAGGGAGGTGCAGAAGCGGGGAAGGGGCGAGTAGATATAAGAGCCAAATGGCATTATTGTAAGTTATATCCCAAAGTTGTAACTTAGCATTCGATAAAGGCAGCTTACTGCAAAAAACTTGCGGTAGGCTGCCTTTTCCTTTATCCTTATCATGAAAAACAAAGAACCGTGGGTGCCGAAGTGAAGGAACGGAACCGGAATAGGAGAAAAAATGGAACAGGTTATAAGAGTAAAAAGGTTAAAAAAGTATTTTAAGGAAGTGAAGGCGGTGGACGATATCAGCTTTCAGGTTGAGAAGGAGGAACTGTTCGGATTTCTTGGGGTCAATGGCGCGGGAAAATCTACAACCATCCATATGCTCTGTTCGCTGTATACACCGACAGCGGGCGAAGTGGAAATCTGCGGATTTAAGTCTGGCAGGGAGGATGAGTCAATCCGGCGAAAAATCGGCGTAGTCTGGCAGGACAACTGTCTGGATGATAAGCTGACAGTAAAAGAAAACCTGTATGTGCGGGGGTCTTTGTGTAACAGTTCAGACGGCCCTCTAAAAAAGATGCTGAATTTTTTGCGGCCTTTAC
>CANDKY010000143.1 GCA_947385425.1 uncultured Lachnospiraceae bacterium
ATCTATATCTATATCTATATCTATATCTATATCTATATCTATATCTATATCTATGATAACATAACTATACCATACCGCTTTTATTTTATCAACTATATACTACTAATTTTAAAATTACTTATTTATATATTACTAAATTATGCCCTACTATTTTATTGTACTGTTTCCCCTGCCCGCTCCCAAACCATACATCCCCTTTCAAACGCACTAATTACTGTCAGCAATTAATCACGGCAGAGGCAACGGTACTTAACACAACATTCCATATAGTGTTAAGTACCGTTGCCTCTGCCGCTGAGCGAAAGCGCGTCCGGATGAGATATATAGTCTGCAGCGCTCCGGGAAGCTCAGAGCATGTTTGAAAAATCATTCCCACCATCTGCACGCGGTATAACCGCTTCACCACTTTGCGCGATATTAAGACTAAATTAGTCTTGACTAAATTAGTCTTGACCACTTGGTCTACCAAATTCAGGTTACATAGCCCTAAGGAATCCACCATTCTGATACCCCCTTAGGGCATAGCCCACTATGCGCCCGATTTTTGGCTGACGCTGACGCAGAAAAATCCTGCGTAACTTGCGCAAGTTATTTCTGCACAGTTCCTAATTTCTTCAGAAAATTATACGTACCTCTGGAAAACCCAATTCCGATATGATATAATTCTGAAACAAAAAACACTGTAAAAAAGGAGTTATATGAAAAAGAAAACAAAACAAATCGCCGCATGGATATGCATTATATCCCTTTTGCTATTATATATCGCCACCTTCATTATCGCCCTGCTGGATTTTCCCGGTTCCGATTCCCTGTTCCGTGCCTGCCTTGCCGCCACGGTTCTGCTGCCTATCCTTCTCTGGATCTATATATGGCTGTATGGAAAAGTGAAAAACAAACATACCATGGCGTCCATGGACATCTTCCAAACCGATCGGGAAAATCACGGCAAATGACGTTGTCCCCCTTTATCCTGAATCCCATGCTGCCTGCGGAACTCCCCGATTGTCTTCATCCCCGCTTCCGACACCGGTTTCACCCATTTGCCGGAGTACATATGGACTTGCATAATGACATACCGGACAGGTTCATCCACATAGCAAAGGGCAAAAACCAAAAGGAACGGTGCATGGAACACATAATTTGCCAGATAAACGCAGGGAAGCACCATCAAATACATAAAGGTGATTTCCAAAACCGACCCAAAAGCCGCATCCCCGGCGGAACGGTAAGTATCATTGTGCGTCCAGTTCCCCATACGGACCAGGGCCGCCACACTATAGATCAGCAGCATTCCCGTCCCAATCCGGTAAGACTCCCCGCTCAGACCCATGGCGTGCAGCAGCGGGTTATGAACAGCTATCACCGCAAGGCATGCCGTACCAATCAAAGCGCTGCAAAGATACACCAGGCGCCTGGCACGCTGGAACGCTACCTCATGGTTCCCCGCACCCACTTCTTTCCCTACAAGGACAGTAGCCGCATTAGAAAATCCGCTGAAAAAGGCAATCACAAGCCCTTCTAATGTACGGAACACTGCCACGGCGGCAATCGCCTTTTCACTCTGGTGCCCAAGTACTATATTGATCATCATATTTCCCACACCGATCAGGACCTCATTACAGATGATAGGAAAACATTTCTGCAAATATTGGCGGATAAAATCCCGGTTCCAGCGGAAATACCCGGAAAACTCCAGTACATAAGGAATCTTTTTTTTCAGGACAAAAAACAAGAGGAACAACAGGTTGACTGCCCCCGCCAGCACCGTCCCCAATGCGGCGCCTCTTACTCCCATTTTCGGGAAACCGAACTTCCCGAAAATCAATATGTAATTAAATAAACAATTAGCAACCACCGATGCAATCCCTCCGTAAAGGGGGATTTTTACCTGTTCGATGGAACGCAGAAGCGCGCTGATCGCCATGGACACCACCTGCAGGATATAAGCAAATCCTACAATCCGCAGATAAGAAATCCCAATCTGCTGTATTTCCGGCTTGTCTGTATAAACATTCATAATAAAACCCGGAGCCCCCAGGGCCAGAAAACTGAAAAAAGTACCCACTGCCAGCATAAAGGACAGCGTCAGCCCAAAAGAACGGGTGATGCCCTCATCATTTTTCGCACCCCAATATTGGGCAAAAAAAAGCATCCCTCCCCCAATAAACCCCCAATAACCTGCAAACATAAGGCTGGAAAACTGCGCGCACAGCCCCACAGCCCCCACTGTCTGCTCCCCCAGGGAAGCCAGCATCATCGTATCTACCATACTCCCTGTTGTAGTCAGAAGATTCTGCAATGCCACCGGCACCGCAATAATCGCGATATGCCGGAGAAAATAATTCCAGTCAAATTTCTGCGCTTTTACCCTGTTTCCCATGTTTAATAAACCACCCTTCTTTGGATTTAAGTGCGGCAACAGATTATCAGGCGCAACTGCCTGCTGCGCCTGATAAAATCCCCTTTACCTTCTTTTCTTTCTCCCTGTCTTTGAACCTGCCGTTTTCCTCCCGGCCGGTTCCTTCCTGCCCCCTCTTTCTTCCCCCTTCTTTTTCATAAACAGGAAAATACACAAACCAAAAAGGACAACAGCAATAATAACCGCAAGGATAATCACTGTAAACAGCCCGCTCTTCTTTTCACTCTTATGTGCCCCTGCCACACCGCCGTTTTCCTGGTCAAGACGGATTTCCTCCACTTCTTTCCCATTCTCTTCTTCCCCGGCCTTTCCCTCTTCCTGCGCCGGACCTGCACTCTCTTCTTCCGTACCGGAACCGTCCTCCCCAGCCTTTGAGATAAGGATACTTGATACCCCATCCTCCGGGGCGACCACCGTTACCTTTCCGTTACCTGACGTTTTCGCCGTCCCGCTGCCTGCTGCCTTCAGTTTGATGCCTGCATTATTCCCCAGTCCCTTGCTCATGTCCGGCAATGCCGTATTCTGTCCTCCCGGCCCGATAATGTCGGACGGGATATTCTCGGCATCCGACGGGTCATTTTTAAACTGCGTATTTTCGTCATACAATCCTTCGTCTATGTTGCTGTCCCCGCCGCCGTTACCTGCATTGTCTCCACTTCCGTCTCCGGAACCGCTGTTTCCGCCGCCATTCCCGGAATCACCGCTTCCAGAACCATCACTTCCTCCGCTGCCGTTACCGTCATCCCCATTCCCCGGATTATCCGGATCCGGCGTACCGCCGCTGCCAAGCTGAATATTCGCCGGCCAGGCATTCTCCACCATTGGCGTCTTCGCCCCGTAAGCTGCATTTGCCGTCTGGAAAGAACCCTCATAATAGCTGACCTCCACCGGTGTCACCCCGGCTGCCGCATTGGGCGTGATTTTCACCTTCCCCAGATCCAACATGCCTTCCCGGAATAAACTCTGTCCGGAACCGGTCACTGCATAAATATCCAGCCGCCCCGTGCTGTCACTGTTTTCAAAGTACCGATAACCGCATTCCGCCCCGCTTAACTCCGGCGCAAATTCAAAATCCACCGCTGCCAGCCCGCTGCCTCCCGCATCCACCTTCAAGGATACCGAAACAGCCGTAATGTTTTCTTCCTCCGCATCGCTCATATTCAGCGATACCGCTACCCCCGGCCCGTCCGGGCCGAGGATTACCTGATCCTGTTCCGCCGCAGACACCCGCAGCGGAACAAACATCATAAATACCATAACGATTACTGATTCATATAATACATTCCTGATTCTTTTCACTTCTCATCTCCCGTTACTCCCGTTACTGTGCGACTGCGCCGTTTCCTGCCTCTTCGTTTCCCTTCAGGGTAATCTGATCCAGCGTATCAGGAATCCGCATAGGCATTGTATCGCTCACCAGCCTCTGGCCCTCATTGGTCAGCGCATTGTCCACACGGTACAACTGCGCCCTTACTGTCTTGCCGCCCAGATTCGGCACTTGTCCGTTCTCCGGCTCAATCCAGTATATCCATATTCCATCGCTCACTTCGCCTAACAGCCCGTTTTCAGGCACATTGGCCAGTATAATCTGATCTGCTTTCAGCGTTCCTTCCCCGTCCACGCCTCCGACAATATTGCTTTCCCCGTCATAAATCACCACCACATTGTATGCGGGATTCCCTTTATAACTTCCGGTGAAGACAAGCGAACCTGCGGGGATAACACGGCTTTCCGCTTTTGTTTCGTAGGCATAATCCTCCTGGAGGATTCCTGCCGCACCCTGCGTATCATTTTCCCTGACACCGAAGGAAATACTGTCGCCGGTGGGCCCTAACAAATCGATTTCCGATATACTCATCCCACTCTGTCCGGATGCCGTCAGCCTGACATAAGCCGCATCGTAAGTACATACCCACGGATCCCCTGCGGCATTTTCAAAGTAAACGGTCTGGCTCCCGGCTTTGTTCTCAAATCTGCCTGTCTTTACCGTCGTCCAACTGCTGCCGTCCACACTCACCTGAATTTCATAGTCCCCGGCAGGAGTTCCGGAAGTCACAGTATATTTCAGCCCGCATACTTCCAGCGCCCTGTTCATCTGCAGCAGGATCCACGCATCGCTGCCGGAAGCCTGCCCGGAGTAAGTATTGCTGTAATCATTGTCCACAATCCGGTAAACCGCGGAAACTTCCTCCGGATCACAAGGATCCTCTTCCGTCCCTGTATCCTTATGGTCGTCTCCCGAAACCATGTTTGTCGTTACTGTCCACAACGACTTATCATGGCTTCCGTCATGGGAAATCCTCACATCACCGATCTGTTTTGCCTGGGAGCGGTAGCCGAATTTATCCACCGCCGTAACCTCGTAAGTCAATACCCGGTTATTCAGCCCGGTCACATGGTCGTAGTAGGCAGTCCCTGTGGAGAACCCAACCACCTGGCGCACGGCTTTCCCATCCTCGTAATGGTATCTGGCAATCTCATAGCCAAGGACCGCATCACTGCCCGTAGTATCCTGTATGGAAACCACCACTTCATTGGACACGCCCGCATCCGCACTGATCCTCACGCTGCTTCCCTGGCCGATCACATCGCTTCCCTTTACGGAACCGGTAATGCCATGTTCCATTTCATATACCCGCGCATCATCCGTCAGATAATACAAAGCCCGTTCTTCCTTCGGGAACTGCGCCGCATAGCTTACGGTACCCGCGTCAGGCACCAGCCCCCATCGTCCGAAAAATTCCGTCAGATCCTTCCCTGCCGCCGCGCAGGCAAGACGCATAATATTCTGATCCTTGTCGCCGTCAAGCGTCAAACCGCCCGGTGCAAGGGATGTATTTCTGCTGTAGGAATCCACCCGCGCATAGAATAAGTTATCCATCTGCTCCTGATAGCTCTCGTAAGTCTTATAATTATACCCTCTGTCGTACGCCAGATGAAGCTGCCAGTACATCGCCAGGTGGGTAAACACATTGGAAGGCTTCCCTACCGTATTCGAAGTCACCTTCTTATAAACATCCTCATATTTGAAGCGGACAGAACTGTTACTGTCCTTTGCCCCTGCAAGCTGTGCAAAATAATTGTTCGTCACTTCCGCTATCGCATAGCTTCCCTGATTAATATTATGGCCAATCTCATGGCCGATTCCCCAGCCGAAATAATTCCCGCTGATATACTTCCCGTTCCCGTCCGAAATGACAGGGGATGCGGAGGCAAGCCCCGGCACGGAACCCCACTCGATCCCGATATGGTTTCCGGAAGCATACATAAATGCGCCCGCAAACATCCTCATATAACGGATATTCAAATGCTGTGCAGGCAGTTTGTCCGTGGCCGGCGCGGACTCATCCCTGCTCAGCCCCTTGTGCTGGTAAAATAACTCCATCATCCCGTCCATTGCCTGCAGTGACTGATCCAGCCTCTCCGCACGTTCTTCCACAGTACCGCTTCCCAGCCCTGCCAGAATCTGCTCCGCCGATACGGACAGCATCATTTTTTCCAGCATAATGTCCGTGGCCCCCAGGATACAATTCTGCTTATCATACGCCCGGTTCACTTTATTGCCTTCCCCGGCCGCTTCATGTATCTGCCTGTGTTTCTCCTCCTGGGAAGCTACATGTGCTTCCAATTCCCTCACATACGAAGTGATCAGCGCCCTGCGCTCCTGCCCGTCTTCCACACCGTACAGGTTTAACACCGGCTCTTTGGCGCCTCCGTTTACCCTCACTGCATACCGGTCATTTGCATTGTTTCCGGTATATTGGACATAAAGCGCTCCGCCGCCTTCGCAGGCCAGGCTCTGGATACCGGGTATCGTAATCTCATTCCTCCCTACTTTCAGGGTAGCAACCGTTGATGCAAACGCTCCCGCCTCCGCGTGGTACTGCGTTGCAACGAGCCTCAGCGCCGAATTGGATCCTGTTTTCAACTGGTTATGCCCTACATAAACAACAATCTGTTCCCCCTCATAGGCGGTCACACCCAGAGGCTGCCATGCATTCAGGCCGCTGAAGCCAAGATGCCCGTCCCTGCCTGCCGTTATCTGTGTGTTAATCTGAACCACATCATTAAAGCCGGATTCCAGCAGCCCTCTCGCATTGTTCAGTTCCATCTGCAGAGCCGCCCGCTCCGGATGGTATTCCCCGCTCTTTTCATCAATAGTATCAAGGCGTTCCTGCAATGCGCGGATCGTTTCTTCCGTCACACCCTCCTTCAAGGTCGTATGCAGATCGTCCCCGTACAATGCAAGGATATCATCCTCCAGACTATCGTAATGGTAGAAATTCACTTCCGCGACCGTAATATTGCGCAGTGCATATCCGCGCGCGAAACCGAGGCGTATTTTATTTGCCGTAACCGGTTCCGCCAGTTTAATAAGATAATATTTCCTTCCGTTTGCGTCCGCCCTCTGCAGCACCGACACATTCTGCGCATAAGTACCGTCCGGGTGCTCCCTGTCATAATAGTATACGGACACTTTTCCATAGGAAGCAATATCCTCCGGTTCCGCGAACGTAATATAACTCATCTTGTAATAATCATCCAGCGTAAACAGAAGCCCTTTGCTTGCCGCCACATAATGCGCCCCGTCATCCCAGTCTAAAATCTGGTAATAAGAAGCAAAATCCTTATCCACTGTCCCTAATGCGCTGGTACTGTCCGTATCCAGCGGGCTGGCTTCCATAGTGCCCCTGCCATGGGTCGCACTCACGATATGGGCGCTTACCCTGCCCTCGCCGTTGGACTCATTGAGCAGCTTATATTTCGGCATCTGCACAGGCTGCAGCGTTATTGTTTTCGCCTCCGAATGGATAGACGGATTACTTTCGCCCAAAATGTTCACGCCTGTCACATATACCTCATAAGTCGTCAGATCTTTTAACCCGGTAATTTCATACTGGTTTTGCCCGATCCCCTCTATTTTCCGGAAAGAACTTTCCCCGGCTTCCTTATAATAAACGTTATAGGTATCCGTATCCTTCATATTCTTCCATGTCAGGCGGATACAGCGGAATCCTCCCACAGCTTTCAGGTTATCCGGCGGGTCCGGCCTCTTTGACACCTCAGGCACTGCCTGCACCGTCTCGCTGTACGGGCTGGTCCACGTACCGTTCACGGAGCGCACGCGCGCACCATAACTCTCCCCGTTTACGAGTTTCCCTCCCTGGAATGACTTCACCTCCAGTTGGCTGGAAGCGGCGCGCACTGTCTCTGTCTGCCCGCCATAGCTGATCTCCACCTCATAACCGGTGACATTGACCTGCGGCTTCCATGTCAGGGAAAACGACTTGTCCCCGCCTGCCGCAGCCAGTCCCTCAGGTATATTCATATCCGGCTCCGGTATCCGGTTTTCCATATCGTTTAAAAATTCCACTTTCGTTATCTCTGCCAGAGTACCGCTGCCTGCCGTCCCGGTGATCCGCAGCGACACTTTTTTCACTGCCACCTGTTTTCCCAGATAAACCGTGATCGTCTTACCGGCTCCCGAACCGGATGCCGCACGGCTTTCCGGAACAGCCGAAAATGCCGCAGCAGCCATAACCGTCATATCGCCGGACACCCTGCCGTCCACATATGCGGTGCCGTTGGAACGCATTAAATTATCAGCATACACCATGCCATCCTGGCGCGCCGTATTATCGGCATGCATCAAGCCATTCGGACGCATCGTATTATCGGCATACATCATACCGTTCACACGCGCCTTATCGGCATATTCGGCATATTCCATACCATCCGGACGCATCTTATTACCGGCATATACCATGCCATTCGGATACACCGTATCACCGGCATATGCAATACTGCCGGAAAACGCCGCGTCAACGGCATACGCTATATCATCGGATGCCGGCATATTACCGGACGCCGACGCACCGGAACCCGGGGCAAAAAACATAGCCGGAAGCCCTTCCGTCCCGTCCCGGATTTCTGCTGCCTGCCCATTGACAATCTCCGCATACTTTATCCCCGTATCCGTTTCCACGACCAGCCATCCGTTTTCGACTGCATTTTCCCCCATGGAAATTTCAATCTGCTCCACTCTGGTTCCCTGCTGTTCCCGGTTCTGGAGATTAAATCCGATCTCTACCGGACTATCCCCGGAAATCACCTGCCCGTCTCCCCTTGACAGTCTGACAGCACCTGCTTCGCCGGAAAGCAGACCCGTAAGATCCCCCTCCGCCCTCGTACTGGCTCCGTTGATATTCACCTTTACTGCACCGGGGGCGATGCTTCCGGTCAAAGGGGCCGCGGTATCCGCACCGCTGTCCTTCCTGACCCGTCCGTTTGCATAATACTGAAGATCCACCAGATCCGTTTTCCCGTCCCTGTTTAGATCCGTCGCTCCGCTTCCACCGGCGCTTATGGCATCCAGAATCGCATCCTTATCCGAGTCGTTGACCAGGCCGTCCCCGTTGGCATCACCGATTATCATCACTCCCGGATGAAGGGCCCCGCCTGTATAAGCAATCCCTTCCAAATTAATAAACCCGGTATGTATCTCCGCTGTCCTTATATCCCGCTCCACTGTGATATCCTGCCCAAAGGCAAGGAAACCCGGAGCGGATACTTTTAAATGGTAAGTACCGGATTCCAGAGAAAAAGAAACAATATGCTTCTCCGGATTATTTTCCAGGGCGACAGACTTACTGGCTACTATACTGCCGTCCCTTTCCACCGCCACGTCCAAAGTCAGGTTTTCTATAGGCAGAACATTCCTTAATATTACTTGGATGCCGCCCACAGGTTCGGAAGAAACACCCTCATTGTTCCATTCCATCCCTTCTCCTGCCCTGCCTTCCTGCGTATTTCCTGCGGGTGCGGCGGGGATGAGTTTACCGTTCCCGTCCTTCCCCGTACCGGGCAATGCCCCGTTCCCCGGGCTACCGTCCTGGGGAACACCATCCGAAGGTATCTGCACCCCATCCTGCACTGTCCCATCCGCAGAGGGCTGTGAGCCATTCTGTGCCGTCCCATCCGCGGAAGGCTGTGAGCCATTCTGTGCCGTCCCATCCGCGGAAGGCTGTGAACCATTCTGTGCCGTCCCATCCGCGGAAGGCTTCATGCCGCCCTGCACTGTCCTATCCGCAGAGGGCTGTGAGCCATTCTGTACCGTCCCATCCGCAGAGGGCTGCACCCCATCCTGTCCTGTTCCGTTTGAAGGGGACTGTGCCCCGCCCCCGGGAGTCTGCGCCCCGTCCTGGGATCCCTGCCCGTTATCCTGGGAACTGCCGCCTGCCGGAGACTGCGCCCCGTCCTGAGATCCCTGCCCGCTATCCTGAGAACTGCTGCCTGCCGGAGACTGTGCCCCGTCCTGAGAACCCGTGCCGGACACAGCCTGCCCTCCGCCCACGCTCCCATCCGGTTCGTGTTCTCCTCCCGTCCCGGCTTCTTTCGGAGGATTCTGTGCCTGCCCCTGCGGCTGCACATTTCCTCCTTCATTTTCTGTCAAACCAATCCTGTTTTCCTGGTTCCCCGCATCTGTACTTCCCTGCATCCCGCCCGGTATATCCATCCCGCCGTTTCCTGCCGCCCCCGCCGGAAGGACACTCGATGTAAACAGGCAAAATGCCGCCAGACATGCCATTATCCGTTTCATACCTCTCTCCTCTGTATACTATATTTTTTATCGGCCGTATCCACCAATGTCATCAACCTAAGGAACTGTCTGACCCGGACATATACACCATTTCAGATCATTGAATTACACCTGCCTTAGGGCTATGTAACCTGAATTTAGCAAACCAAATGGTCAAGAATATACATACTCAGAGTATACTCTTAATATCGCACAAAGTAATGGAGCGGTTACACCGCGTGCCGATGGTGGAAATAATTTTTCAAACACGCTGTGTCCGCCGTGATCTGAAAGGCTATGTATGGTTGCGGGTTCTTCTGGCAGTCTGGCCATAAAATAGTGCTTTTCCCATTATAACAATTTCATCCGGAAAAAGCTACTGAATTTATACCGGAGGGTGCAGATAATTTTTGTTGGTTTTTATGCCCTGATAAGAAAAGGCATACGCTT
>CANDKY010000144.1 GCA_947385425.1 uncultured Lachnospiraceae bacterium
GAGCTTCGCCTTGCCATTATGTCCTCGATTGCACAGGAGGAAAGCCGTAAGACTTCCGAGCGTGTGAAATGGGGGCAGAAACGCCAGATGGAGCAGGGAGTTGTGTTTGGGCGGAGTATGCTTGGCTACGATGTGAAAGACGGCAAAATGTATATTAATGAGGATGGGGCAAAAGTTGTCCGTCTTATCTTCCACAAGTTTGTAAATGAGGGGAAAGGAACTCATGTGATTGCCCGTGAGCTTCGGGAGGAGGGCATTAAGCCCATGCGGGTAAAAGAATGGCAGAACACAGTCATTCTCCGTGTTATCCGCAATGAAAAATACTGCGGTGATTTGGTGCAGAAGAAAACCTATACGCCAGACTTTTTATCCCATGAAAAGAAATATAACCGAGGGCAAGAGGAATTTGTGATTATCAAAGACCATCATGAGCCGATTATCTCCCGTGAGCTTTTCGATAAGGCAAACCGCATTTTGGATGAAAAATCGCTTTCACAGGAGGGCAAAGCAAAACACAGCAACCGTTATCCCTTTTCTGGGAAAATCAAATGCGGATGCTGCGGTTCAAGTTATGTGGCGAGATATAAAACCCGAAAAAATGGAAGCCGCTATAAGGCGTGGCGGTGTCTTGAAGCTGCAAGACATGGAAGCCCTCATGTGGACAAAGCAGGGAATCAAGTTGGATGCAGTGGACTTAGCATACGCAACGAAGATGCAACCCACATCATGTACCTTGTCACGAGCAGCTTAAAGTATAATAAGGAGAAAATCACTAACAATTTGCTTGCTATTATCAAGTCTATTATCGCAATGGATACCGCAGGTACAGACAGTGAGAAACTAAAATCACAGATAAAAGCCATTGAACAAAAACGCACAAACCTCATTGACCTTTATACATCTGGCGATATTACCAGAGATGAATTTTCAGCAGCAAGAGCAAAGTGCGAGAATGAGATTGCCGAACTGCAATCCGTGATAGATAGCATAGACAAACAAAGGGAGATGATAGAAAAACAGCAAGAGCTTGTCGCTGAAATTACAGAAGCGATGAATGAGCTTATAAACGGCGTGGAATATGAAGATGATTTTTACAAAGAAATCTTAGATAAAATGGTTGTGAATGATAAAGACCATATTGATGTGTATTTGAACCTGCTCCCCCTCAAATGGAGCTACACGGTTGCAAAAAGCGTAAACTGTCCGCAGGGTAGACCGCTAAAAAAAGCGCAAGCCCCTGAGATGGAACATTTCAGGGGCTTCTCTACCTATATCCGTCAACAGCCCCGCAATGTTAAAAGGCATGGTATATCGCTGTGAGAGATAGCGCATGGAGGCGGACAGTTCCCCGTCCGGGCCGCCGAACTGGGTAATGATGACCTGTGCCAGTTTTGCATTGGGCTGTGTGATTTTTACCGGGTACTGCAATCTCTTTTCATAATTCCACATATGCTAACATCCTCCTTCCCACGGCATGGGCTGCAGCGCCCATTTCCATTCCTTGCAACTGTTGTCGGCTACGCTGAGGGAGAGAGGGCCGTACTTGTTGGCATAATCTCGTGTCATCTGGTTTTTCATGCGCATATAGTGGTTGAAATATTCGATGGCTTCCCGATCCATGGGATGGGTGTCAAGATACTCGGCCATTTCCACGGTAACGAAATCCACGACATTGATATCATGCAGCATATTTTCCTGCTCGGTATTCATCTTAAAATTCATTTCACGCATCTCCTTCCTGTAAAGGGTTTGGTCAGCTCAGGGAAGATGGTGCCGGTGCAGAAGGCTTTATCCAGATCTTCATAGATTTGTGTTAAATGCTGCCAGGGCACATAAGCCATTGCCAGGGGAAAACGGTCAAAGTATTCATTGAAATTATAATCCTGCATAAAACTCCTTTCATAAAATAGGAAAACTTTTAATATATTATATGATCGGGGCAGGGAGATGTGCAGCGACAGATAGGTAGTTTAATGTCCCTTCCGGAATACCGGTGCCTTTTTCCAGTAAGGAGATCAGACCGCGGATCGTCTCTTCTATTTCCGTCTGTGAGGAAGGCAGAAGGGTATTATCCAGTTTTACCGTCAGGACAATCAAGACAATTTCGGCCAGTGCGGCAGGGTTGTCGAAGCGGATTTCGCCGCTTTCTATCCCCTGTTTAATAATCTCAGCCAGTTCCGGCTTCAGTTCCGTAATTAAATGGTTCATATATCTGTGGTGCAGGAACGCCTTTTCCTGTACGTCCGCCTGAATGGGTTCTTTTTGTTTCAGGAATTCCGAGGAAGAATAAGTACATGCCTGGAAAATCATTGCCATCCGGGTAAAGGGCGGTATTTTAGTCTGGGTGGCAAGGGTTTTGGCCGTTTCCAACGGTTTTTGATAGTTGCGCTGGATAAGGGCCTCAAAAATAGCGTCTTTGGAGGGAAAGTAATAATAGATACTTCCTTTTCCCATGCCGGCTGTCTGGGCAATTTCACTGACGGAAATGGTCTGCAGCTTCTTATTTATCAGCAACTCCTGAAGTGCGTCTAAAATTTTTTCGGATTTTGACTGGTTTGGCATAATGTCACCTTCCTGTTGTGTTCTGTATCCTGTCCCGGGACAGTTTATTAGCCTGACGTCCGAAAGACGGTATTGAATGATTATCTTTTAGTATAACATGGCGGCGGGGAAGGCAACAAGAGAAAAGTTTATAAAAAAATGATGAAAAATAGGGAGATTTTTTATAAGATATTACGTTGACCGGTGGTCGAAAGAGTGGTATTTTAATTATATAAAGGATCGACCAGTGGTCGAAACTTTATTTACCAGTGTTATGGCATATTTTCCTCTGGCACTTAAGGATGAAATCTTGCGCAAAATGGAAAATTCCGGTTCCGGTTTATCCGGGTTAGGGAAAGGAAGCCATAAGACAGGGAAAAGAATTAGAAATAAGGGAATCAAAATGGGATTTGCAACAGAGAATAAAAGGTAAAGGTTTTCCGTATGCCTTCCAGGCAAAGGAGGATTTTATGAATTGCCTGCGCCGGCAGGACTGCTGCGGAAACGGAAGAGGAGGAAGGACATGAAGTATGCAGAATTTTTTTCTATGATTAAAGGTGAGTTTATGGGGGCGGATGTCAGCGATGTGCAGGAACATCTTGCCTATCAGTTCAATATTATCGGTGAGGCGGAAGGCATTTTCTATGTGGAAGTAAAGGATGGGAAGCTGTATGTGGAGCCTTACGAATATTTTGACAGGGATGCGATTTTTATCTGTGATGCGGATACCCTGATGAAGATTGCAGACGGGAAGCTGGATCCGATTCTGGCAGTGACTTTGCAGAAACTGCGGGTGGAGGGGAATATTGACAAGGCTTTGAAATTCAAGGAACTGGTGGATAAGAAGAAGGACAGCAAAAAGAAAAAGGGGAAGGAAGAGAAAAAGTAAAAAAACAGGAAAAAGGGAGAAAAAATGGGAAAATTTATAAAAAGGGCTGCGATCGCCGTCGGCCTGTTAGCGGCTGCGGAAGCAGGCGGTTCGGCTTATTTTTACCGCCGGACGATGAAACGGAACAAGGTTAAGGTAGAGCGCACAATGAAAATGTCGGGGACGGACTGGGCGCAATACGGGCCTGTGCTGCAGGAAAGAAAAAGTGCGATGCTGGGGCAGCCCCATGAGGATGTATACATCACTTCAGGGGACGGGCTGAGGCTTCATGCCACATTTTTCCCTAACGGGGAAACGGACAGGTTTGTGATTTGTTTTCATGGTTATACGAGCCAGGGGATGAGTGATTATGTGGGGCTGTCCGATTACTATTTGCGCAACGGTTACGGTATGCTGCTGCCGGATGCCAGGGCGCATGGTTCCAGTGAAGGCAAGTATATCGGGTTTGGCTGTCTGGATCGGTATGATGCCTGTGCATGGGTGGAATGGCTGGTGGAAAAGTGCGGCAGCGGGGTTAAGATCCTTCTCCACGGGACTTCGATGGGAGGCGCTACCGTCCTGATGGCCGGGGGCCTGGAACTGCCGGAGCAGGTGAAAGGGATTGTCTCGGACTGTGGTTTCACATCGCCGAAACATGTATTTACCCACGTACTCCATACGATGTATCATCTGCCTGCTTTTCCGATGATACAAATAGCGGATCTTGTAAACAGGAAAAAAGCGGGATATGGGCTGGACGACTGCAATGCGGCCAGGGAAGCGGGATTTATTAAAGTGCCTGTCCTTTTGATCCACGGGGACAGCGATACTTTTGTACCATGCAGCATGTGTGAGGAAATATATGATAACTGCCGGACGGCCCGGAAGCTGATTGTGGAAGGGGCAGGGCACGCGGAGAGTTATTTCAAAAATACGGAAGCCTATGAAAAAGCTTTGGATGATTTTCTTGGGGTCTGTATGCCGGGAAAGGAGCAGGATTAGTTTATATGATGAAGACGAGAAAAGGATACCAGGTATACCCGTTGACTGTAGCACAGAAATTCCATTTTTTTTATCAGAAGTTTTGCCCGAAGAAGGAAGTGGTGAATATCGGCACAAGTCTGACTATCGAGACGGAGCTTGACTGGGAGGTATTGAAGCAGAGTATTTATAAGGCGTATGAACGCTGTGAGTCTATGAGGCTGCGTTTCGCTTTGGACAAGGATGGCGAGTGCTACCAGTATGTGGCGGACAAAGAGGAACGCGACATTGAATTTGTGGATTTTAGCAATGAGACAATGGAATCGGCGGAAGCGGCAATGCAAAGATGGACGGAGATACCGTTCAAGCTGGAAGATTCCCCGATGAACCGTATTGTCATGATCAAAACGCCGGACGGGTACAATGGAATGTATTTGCTGGTGGACCATCTGACTATGGATGCCCAGTCACTGATCTGTTTTATGAAGGATATCATTGAATTGTATTGCAGTACTATGTTTGAAGATGTCCCCTATCCGAAGGACATGGCTTCCTATATTGAACAGGTGAAAAAGGATCTGGCTTATGAGGCGGGCGGAAAGGCAAAAGAACGGGATGAAGCATTTTTCCATAAGATGATAGAATCTTCGGAACCGATTTACAATGGCATCGATGGGCCGAAGAAGCTGGAGGAGGAACGCAGGAAGACAGGGAATAAGGAACTGCGGGCAGCGGTCAATGCATCGGATTCGGTGGATTCCGCACTGGATATCTTCCATCTGGAAGCGGAGCCGACAAAGCGGCTGATGGATTTCTGCGAAAAATATCATGTGTCCCTGGTATGCCTGCTTATTATGGGGCTGCGGACTTATTTCCAGAAAATGAATGGGAATGATGATGTTTCAATCAATACGGCGATTGCCAGGAGGGCGACGCTGATGGAGAAGAAGTCCGGGGGGACAAGAATCCATTCCTTCCCGTTCCGTACAGTGATATCGGAGGACAGGACTTTCCTGGAGGGCATTTACGAGATCCGTGATAAACAGAACGAGATGTTCCGTCATGCCAATTATGACCCGGTGTCTTATTTCAGCTACCGCAGCCGGATTTATCCGAATGAAGGCGGACGGACTTATGAACCTATGTCATTGACTTACCAGCCGCTGACACTGCAGGAAAAAGGGCTGGATAAGCTGGGAGGCATTAAATACAAGACAAAGTGGTATCCGAACGGCGCGACGACGCAGGCCATGTATCTGACAGTAATGCACAGGCCGGACGACAATGGGATGGATTTCAATTTTGAGCATCAGGTGAAAGCGGTGTCAAAGGAACAACTGGAATATTTATATTATTATTTATGCAAGATTATGTTTAAAGGTACGGAAAACCCGGACTTGACCGTAGGCGAGATCATGAAATTAATATAAAAGCGGCAGGATGGGGATGCGGTACTTTCGGACGCGGATGCGGGACTGGAATAAATAAAAAACAGCATCAGCGTCGGAAAGTGCCTGGAAGAAAATCTGGCCATGTGTTTTGGACAGATTTTGTTCCACTGTTGGTGGTACTTTCGGACGCGGATGCGGGACTGGAATAAATAGAAAACAGCATCGGCGTCGGAAAGTGCCTGGAAGAAAATCTGGCCATGTGTTTTGGACAGATTTTGTTCCACTGTTGGTGGTACTTTCGGACGCTGATGCGGGACTGGAATAGGAGAAAATTATTATGTTTGAAAAATTGGTGGAAGTTATTTGTAATTATGTAGAAGTGGATGCGGCGGCAGTAAAGCCGGAATCGCGGTTTATGGAAGATCTTGGTTTTACTTCTTTTGATTTTATGAGTATGTTAGGGGAACTGGAAGACACGTTCGATGTGGAAGTAGACGAACAGGAAGCAGCGAATATACGTACTGTAGGCGAGGCGGCAGAGTATCTGGAAAAACTTTCCGGGCAGCCATAGAAGAGACAGGAATTGGAGAACTGATCAGAGTATTCCCGAGAAACCAGTTACAAAGATGGGTGCAAGGGATTTTTCGGGAGCACTAGAGCGTGTCTTAAAATTGCTTTCTGCAGGATGCCGTCCCAATTTGCTCCCAGTTTTGTCCAAATTCAGGAGGTGTAGTGGGCATTGCCCTAAGGGGGTATCGGAATGGTGGATTCCCTAGGGCTACATTGACTGAATTTGGACGAAAAATGGGGGTAAAGTGGTGAAGCGGTTACACCGTGACAGATTGCGGGAATAAATTTTAAGACACGCTCCAGGACAGGTGAATGGAGGAAAGATATGGTTTACAGTACAATTCGAGAGATTCTGGTGCAGGCGCAGGAACGTTTCGGAAAAGAGGACGCCATCCGTTATAAAGCCGGGAAAGATGTAATTGAGTCAAAAACTTATACACAGCTTCGGCAGGACAGCGAAAGCTTTTCCTGTGTTTTGAAAGCCCTGGGCGGGCAGGGAAGCCATGTTGCCGTTATCGGCGCTACTTCATATAGGTGGCTTCTGTCCTATTTTGGCACCGTAAACAGCGGAAGTGTTGCAGTGCCGCTGGACGCAGGGCTTCCGGCAGATGAGATATGCGAATTGATTGACCGGGCGGATGTGTCGATCCTGGTGGCGGATGAGATACGGAAAGATGTGATGGAAATCGTAAAAGGACGCTGTCCGAAGCTGAAATATTTGATTTCCATGCAAAAAGAGGAAAACGATGGGGAAGTGTTATCCCTGAGCCAGATGCTAAAAGAGAATGAGGGGAATTTTGATTTTGTTCCTGATCCGGATTCGCTTTGTACGATTATGTTTACTTCCGGTACGACAGGAAAGAGCAAGGGAGTTATGCTGACACACCGGAATATGGCGGAAAATGCTACATGCCTGGATATGAGGATACCGGAAAGGACAGTGATCCTGTCCGTACTGCCGATTCATCATGCTTACTGCCTGAGTATGGATATACTGAAAGGGATTTCACTGGGAAGCATTATCTGTATCAATGATTCTCTGCTTCGCGTAGCAAAGAATATTAAGCTGTTCCAGCCCAATATGATATTGATGGTCCCTCTGATGATAGAGACAATGGCGAAGAAGCTGGAGGAGAGCGCGTGGCTTCCTGCTGCCGTGGTGAAAGCGAAAGTGTTCGGCAAACAGTTCCATACGATCTGCAGCGGCGGCGCATATCTGAACCCGGCTTATATCGATTTATTTGCCCGTTACGGCATCACCATCCAGCAGGGGTACGGCATGACAGAGTGTGCGCCGGTTATCAGTACAAACTTAAGCTGGAACATACGCAAAGATTCCGTCGGCCAGTTGCTTCCCAACTGTGAGGCAAAGACGGTAGGGGAAGAGTTGTGGGTAAAGGGAAGCAGTGTGATGATGGGGTATTACAAAATGCCGGAGGAGACAGCCGAAACACTGGAGGACGGCTGGCTGAAGACAGGTGATTTGGGATATGCGGACGCGGATGGGTTCGTTTACCTGACCGGGCGGAAGAAAAACCTGATTATCACGAAAAACGGTGAAAACGTATCGCCGGAAGAACTGGAAAATAAATTGGGGCAGCAAAGGCTGGTACAGGAAGTTCTTGTGCGGGAAAATGAGGGAGTTATTGAGGCGGAAATCTTTCCGGATTATGAGTACGCCAAAAAGAAGAAAATCGGCGATATCCAGTCAGTATTGCAGGGTATTATCGATGATTACAATAAGGGAGCTCCGGCATACAAGAAAATATATAGCCTGAAGGTACGCAGCACGGAATTTGAAAAAACACCTTCTAAGAAAATTAAAAGAAACCAGGGTTAGCTGCCAGGCGTGTTGTTTCAAGCGTGTTTGAAAAATCATTCCCACCATCTTAGGGCATGTTTGGAAATTGCTTTTTGGTTGCAGGAATGTTGTTTCAAACACGCAGTTACTATGGAAAAGTCTTCCGGCCCCTGTTTTCATCACTGATGATGCTGCATGTGCGGGCATGGGGGTTTCTTAAGTATTCAGATAAAGATCGACCTTTTCCCGGGCCTGCACATAGGATAAATTGTAGTTTTCCATTACCTGCAGGATAGTCTCTTCTTTCGGGGCATTGAATCTTTGGCATAAAGAGACAATGACTCTGATTTCCTGTTCTTCCTTTTCCTTTAGTTTTCTCTCAGCTTCTTCGGCTCTTTTCTGCTGTTCTTCGGCTCTTTCCTGCTGTTCCTCAGCTTTTCTTCGGTGTTCTTCGGCCTTTTTTCGCTGCTCTTCGGCTTTTTTGCGTTGTTCTTCTGTTTTTCGGCGTTCTTCCTGTATATCCAATTTTTCCATGTTTTCAAACCAATATCCCATTTGGCGCTCCTTTATTTTATCTATATATTGCCCGGCTTCCTCCGGGGGAACATTCAGCTTCATGAGCAGGTTCCATGCCACGGAAGCTATTACTTCCAGGGTTGGGTAGGGGGTATTTTTAATAATGGCATCTATTTTATCTTTGGGTATATTTTTCCAGAAAGCCCTGATTTCATCGGGAGCGTTTGCTTTATTTATCATCATGAGCAGGGACATTTCGTCTTTCCTGTCCAATAGTTCGCCGTTTGTGTAATCGTGGATCCTGACAAGCTTATAGGTGAAGTCCGGCAGATAATCCCCGAAAGTATCATTTAGCATGATGCGGTCTTTCAGGTGCAGATCCGCTGTCCATTTGTTTGTCCCTTCATAATAAACAACCGGCAGGATCGGGGGATATCGGAAGTTTTTGCGGGATGTAATATTTTCCGTTTCCCGCTCCATTTCCCTGGCGTATTCATTCCAGATGCATACCATATACTTTAAGAGCTGCATGGATACATTATAATCCACATTGCTTTTGTGTTCAATCAGGGAAATCATATATAAGGGTATGTTTTCACGGCCGGCATCGGTGTTTCTCAGGCGTATTTTTTTTACGGTGTCGGATTCGAAGGCAGTTCCCAGATAAGCCTGGTATTTTTGGGAAACGTCTTCGATGTCTTCCGGCCTGATATCCTTTAACAGGGAAATCCCGGTATAATCCCGGAGGAACTGTGCGCAGAGGACGGGATCCCGGAATACTTCCCGGTTGTTTAAATCCCGTATCTGCAACCCTTTTGGTGTGAGGTTTGCTGCCTGTTTCCTTCTTTTTCTTTGTGTTTTCTTCATTCTTCCTCCTGTTCTGTGTGGGTTATATACGGACAGGAGGATGGTTTTCCGCCTGTCAATAGCTGCCGCGCTTTTTAGTTGCTTGAATTGATGGCGAAAAGCCGGAAAATCGGGTAGCCCCTTCTATATATCTGTGTGACGAGGTGGTGCTTTCTTAGGAAATCCCTATGCTCCGCATATGTGGCATCACCGGTGATGAAATAGGGGCAGGCAGGATTTTTTATAATAACTGTATGAAAATAACCTGTGGCAGATGCGTAGGATTTTTCTTCGAAGGTGCAAAATAACTGCGTGATTATCCAAAATCGGGCGTAACTTGCAATCGGAGAAAAAAGCCCGCAGATGGCATAGGCTACTTGCATACAGTTTCTTACCTATCCTCAGATGATAAATACAGGGAATAGACGATTTAGAAATATCAAACACATTATGATCAAAATGACTTGTCAAGCGGTATCATATGTGATGGGACTATTGTATCATAAGGGATAAGAAAAAGCAACACTTTTATTTCCGTTTCTTATTGTGAGGAAACAAACGGGTTACAGTTCACTCCCAATGTCATTAACTTAAGCTTCCCGGAGCGCCGCAGACCACATATCTCATCCGGACGCGCTTTCGCTCAGCGGCAGACGCAACGGCACTAAGGCGCCAAAACACGTCGCCTAAGTGCCGGCGTCTTTCAATGGTCCGGATTGAGATATATGGTCTGCAGCACCCCGAAAAGCTTAAGTTAATGACATTGAAGTGTGAATCAATGTCATTGACTTAAGGGGATTTCTGTGTTTCCAATAGGAATCTTCTTTT
>CANDKY010000145.1 GCA_947385425.1 uncultured Lachnospiraceae bacterium
GGATAAGCCCCGGCTGGCTCAAGGTGTCGGCCAGGGTCATATATAACAGCGGCGGGCGGATAGAGCCGTATCCGGCTGCGGCATGAGGATGCACCTGCTTTTGTTCGCTGTCATTTTTATAATCCGCCTTTCTGCGAAAGGCACCAATGCGTCATGAAACGTGTTGGCTTTCTCTGCATATCTGATTGCCCAGCTTGGGAAAAATTACACGGATGGCAGAGATGGGGAAATCTCTGGAAAGGCGCTTATTGAACTGGCTTGGATGATGATTGAAAAAGCACAGTATATGTTTGGCGGCATGGTAACATTTCTGGAAGCGGAAAATGAAGAAAAGCTGTTATCATTTTACCGTGATAACCGTTTTTCGCAGTTTGATACCAGGCAGACCGCATCAGATAGGGATGAATCGCATGAACTGGTACAGCTTTTAAGGCTGCTCTGATGCGATTGTGCTGCGCTGGGAAATATGGATTTTGTCGACAAAAGAGCAATTTGTCGAATCGCAAAATAGGGTGGGGTTCACCGGGATGGCTGGTGAACCCCACTTTTTCCCGTTTTTTATGCCCGGAACCATGCTCTGGACGCGGATGAGGAAGAAAACGGCACGATAGAGGAGCAATGTCATTAACTTAAGCTTCCCGGGGTGCCGCAAACCACATATCTCATCCGGACGCGCTTCCGCTCACGGCAGACGCAACGGTACTAAGGCGCCAAAACACGGCGCCTAAGTGCCGGCGTCTTTCAATGGTCCGGATTGAGATATATGGTCTGCAGCGCCCCGAAAAGCTTAAGTTAATGACATTGATAGAGGAGAGGAACCTGCACAGCTGCAAAATACCGATCAGACAGCCGCCATCGGCGCATGACTGTCCGTGGCAGAAAAGAAGAAGGGGGAGGATAAAAACGGCATACAGTGACAGGAAGGGGCGCCGTATGCTGTGGAGATCTCCTACAATACAATCAGAGCAATTACATTATGCGAAAGCCTCCTCTGCTCGATTTTGTCCATAAATGTACAGAGAAAAAGGCATAACCTGGACATCCTCACATATATTAGGATAAGGGGACAGGAAAGGGGTGGGCAGATGGCGGCAAGGGAAGAGATTCAGCGTATATTTCCTGATTATATGCGGCAGTTGTGGAAAGAAGTTTCCGAACAGGCCAAAGGACTGCAGGAAATCCGTTTAAGGACAGGGCGGGAGATTGTATTGAAGATAAATGGGGAAGAACGGTATTTAAGCAGCGGCGGGCAGGTGGTGCCGGACGCAGGAAGGGCCATGCGGGCGACGGAGAGGGATTTGGAGGCGGTATTGAACCATATTTGCGACTATTCGCTCTATGCGTTCAGTGATGAAATCAGGCAGGGATTTCTGACGATACCGGGAGGGCACAGGGTCGGGATGGCAGGGCAGGTGATATTGGAGGAAAACGGTGCGGTACGGAATATGAAACATATCCGTTATATGAACATCCGCATTTCCCATGAAGTAAAAGGTGCCGCCGATGCTGTGCTGCCGTATCTGTATGAGGATGGGGAACTGTTGAATACGCTTCTTATTTCGCCGCCGGGCGGCGGGAAGACAACCCTGCTGCGGGATATGATACGCCAGATTTCGGACGGGAACCGCTTTGCAGGGGGGATGAATGTGTCGGTAGCGGATGAGCGGTCAGAGATAGCGGGATGTTATATGGGATGTCCGCAAAATGATGTAGGAATGCGCACGGATGTGCTGGATGCCTGCCCAAAGGTATTAGGAATGATGATGCTTCTGCGTTCCATGTCTCCGCAGGTGGTGGCTGTGGATGAACTGGGAAGCAGGGAGGATATCAGCGCCGTCGGCCAGGTGATGCAGAGCGGGAGCCGTGTCCTTGCCACCGTCCACGGTGAATCCCTGGAGGAAATCAGGGAGAAAGATTTTCTGAAGGGGCTTGTAAACAGACAGGTATTCGGCAGATACATCCTGTTAGGCGCAGGGGAAGGGAAAAGCAGGGTAAAGGCTGTTTATGACGGAGGATTCCGGTTATGCTGCGGCTCTTAGGGATATTGTGTCTCTCCCTTGGATGTATGGGATTCGGGTGGTCGTTTAAGGACAGGCTGAAGAGAGGGCTGGAGGAAGCTTACCAGGCAAGACAGATGTTTCTGCTGCTGCAAAATGAAATTATTTACAGCCGTGCATCGCTTCCTGAGGCGTGTTTTCGGGTGGCCGGGAGGATACCGGAGCCATACAGGGGTGCTTTTTTAAAGATACACGAAGAAATGTCAGCCAACCATGGAACGGCATTCGATGCGGTATGGAGAGGGCAGATGAAAGAATGTGTGCGTAAGCTTGCGCTGTCCGGAGAGGAAAAAGGATGGCTGCTGGAATTGGGAAACTGTGTGGGGTTTATGGACGGCCGGATGCAGGCGCAGATACTGGAACAGTATGCCAGACGGCTGGAACTTTCCATAGAAAAGCAGGAAAGGGAAATGGCGGATAAAAGTAAAGTCATTATGTGCCTGAGTGTGATGGGAGGCCTGATGGTGGTGGTTATACTGATATAATTTCTTTTCAATAATTTCTAAGCAAACAGCACTTGCTGTCCGTACCTTCTGCAAAGCTGGTACAGCATTGCCTGAATAACGGTGGAAAACAATGTCTGATATTTGTGCCAGTGCAAGGCAAAATTTTGACAGAGATGCGGAGCACTGGATTATTTATCAACGGATTTCAAGACATGGTATGGCCGGATGGAGGTTGGATATGGACGTTGGCCTGATATTTAAAATTGCGGCAGTCGGGATATTGATTACAATATTGAGCCAGGTATTGAAACACAGCGGCAGGGAGGAACATGCTTTTCTGATCAGCCTGGCGGGGCTGATCCTGGTTCTGACATGGATCGTGCCATACATATATGATTTATTCGTAATGATCCAAAACTTATTCGAGCTTTAGGAAAGTGTTTGACGTAACTGGAAAAACAGCATATGTGAAAAAAATGCCTGGAAGGAAATCGGGACGCAAGTGCGGGCGGATATCCTTCCTGGGGAGGGGCATTTTTTTCAGATATGCGGAACTGGAAAAACAGCATATGTGAAAAAAATGCCTGGAAGGATATCGGGACGCGTGTGCGGGCGGATATCCTTCCGGGGGAGGGGCATTTTTTTCAGATATGCGGAACTGGAATAGGAGACATATGGATATATTGAAGATAGGGATTCTTGGCATTGTCGGCGTAATGCTGGCGCTGCAGTTCCGTTCGAATAAGCCGGAATACGGGCTGTATATTGGCTTTGCAGTCAGCCTTCTTATTTTCTCTTTTGCGGTATCCGGATTGACGGCGTTGTTCGGCCGTATGGGAGTTTTGGAGAAATATATCGGTTCCAACGGCACTTATTTTTCTATTTTGCTGAAGGTGACAGGGATTACATATATCTGTGAATTCTGCTCCGGCATATGCAGGGACGCGGGGTATGCTTCTATTGCAGGGCAGATAGAGATTTTCGGCAAATTGTCCATATTGGCGGCGGGTATGCCGATACTGCTTGCGATTATAGAAAGTATCCAGGAGATAGCAGGATGAGGGAATCCGGGAAAATATTTTTTGCGGTAATTATATTTTGCTTTGTTATGTACAAGCCGGTGTATGCAGCAGGCGGGGCGCCGGACCCGGGGAGCGTATGGGGGGAATACGGGATGGGGGATGTCAGCAGAAGCCTAAAGGAACTTTTTCCTGCCTATGAGTGGGATATGCAGGCTATCCTGGCTGATATCCTGAGAGGGGATATTCCGGGGGCCGTCCGTCTGGCATGGGACGGGGTAAAGGGTACACTGGCTGCGGAACTGGCGGGTATGAAGAATATCTTTGCTTCTATATTAATATTGGGAATTATTTCAGCCCTTTTTACAAGCTTTTCCGATATTTTCCAGAATCATCAGATTGCTGATATCAGTTTTTATTTTTTGTACCTGCTGTTAATGGCGGTTTTGATGAAAGCTTTTTTGATGGCATCGGAGATTGCTTCCCGGACGGTGGGGGATATTGTATTGTTTATCAAGATTTTTCTGCCGACTTATTTTATGGCGGTGGGGGCGTCGGCGGGGATGGCATCGGCGATGGCTTACTATCAGTTTATGCTGATTCTCGCATATATAGTGGAAAAGATGCTTTCCTCGGTTTTGCTTCCTTTGATTTACAGTTATGTGCTGCTTGCCCTTATGAATGGGATATGGGCGGAAGAGAGGCTGACGCTGTTGCTGGAATGCTTAAAGAAGGGGATAGGGATTGGGTTAAAGGTGGCACTGGGGGCAGTGACATCCCTGAGCCTGTTTCAGTCCATGATTACACCGGTGCTGGACTCCCTGCAGGGGACGGCGATAAAGAAAGCCGTTTCCGCTATACCGGGTATCGGGAATCTGGCGGAAGGGGTGACGGAGATGGTTCTCGGATCGGCAGTCCTGATTAAAAACAGCATAGGTTTGGTTTTATTGCTGCTGCTGCTTGCGGTCTGTTTTGTGCCGCTGGCGAAATTATTGCTGATTGCCTGTATTATGAAGGGAAGCGCCGCTTTGGCGGGAATTGTCAGCGATAAGAGGATAACCGGCTGTACGGATCGGGTGGGGGACGGGAGTTTCCTGCTGTTTAGGACAACTCTTACGGCAGTGGCCCTGTTCCTTATCGTGATTGCTGTTGTGGCTTACACCACCGGAACGTAAAACATTAAGAAACACTAAGGCTGTAAAGAACACAGCCTAAGAGTTTCTAAATGTTTGGGAGAATGCCCGAAAAGAGGGCATTCTCCCGGGTTTTTCATGGCGGGGTTTGTGCTGCCGCTTTGCGGCAGCATGAGTGTTGGTGCGGAATCAGGGATTTCATTACCTTGATTTGAGTGCCCGCAGGGGCGGGCAAAGGGGAGCTGGTGTGAAATTTGCCGGGAAACGGGGGGAATGGTATGGGTGGAGAATTTTTGGATTCTTTGAAAAATATAGGCGTTTTTATTTTGTGCGCCCAATGCCTGATGCATTTTACGGCGGGGAAGGCTTATGAAAAGTATGTAAAGCTGCTGATAGGAATAATGGTTTTGGCACAGTTTACGGTGCAGGCCAGGGCGGTGTTCCTCGGGGCCGATAATGCCGGGTTATGGGAGGAAATCGAGCGGTTTCAGCGGGAACTGGAATCCGCAGCGCAGGAGGCAGGCAGGGATGCGGCGGCTTCTTTTGGGCAGGGAAAGGGAGGGAATGAACAGGGGGAGGCAGGCGCAGGGAGAGGGGTGCAGGGATGGGAAGGGGCGGAAGGGGTGTTGGAAGGGGGGAGGGGCGGAGCCGGTATATGGAGGACGGAGAAGAAGGCACTGGAGGATGAGATAAAGGGGCGGCTGGATGGAATTGCGGCGTCTTATGGCATGGCGGTGGATGAGGTGGAGCTAAGGGAGGAACCGCCGGAAATTGCGGTGACGGTAAGCCGGAGGGCTGCAAAGGGAGGGGAAGCGGAAGAAAACGGGGAGATAAGGATTGACAAAATAATTATCGGGAAAAGTGAGGGGCAGGATATTGCAGATATGGAAATGCCCGAAAATTCTGCGGAGGATGCGGGGGAGCTGGCAGAAGCTTTTGCAAAAGCCCTTGGTACATACGCAGACTATATAAAGGTAACAGTATTGCCTGCGGAGGCAGAGCGGGGGTGAAGCATGGGTATGGAAGCAGAAAAGGGAAAAGGCCTGCTCCGTAAAATCAGGGAAGGGAAAAGGCCGGGGAAAGATCAGTTTGTCATCTGTATCCTCACGGGTATCCTCCTTCTTGTTATTGCAATGCCGACTTCCGGGAAAAAAGCCGGGAAAAGCGGCGGAAATAAGTTTGAGTCCGGTATATGGGACAGCCGGGATGTTAATATAGAAGAAAGCGGAGAAGAGGAATACACAGGCCGATATGAAAATACGGAAAAAATTGACAGCGCCGAGGAATATGAGCGCTATATGGAGAATAAATTAGAACAGGCAATATCAGCCATGGAAGGCGCCGGCAAAGTGAAGGTCATGATCACAGTGAATACTTCCAGGGAACTGGTAGTGGCAAAAGATACATCCGTTACACAGCAAAGTACTGCGGAGAACGATTCGGAGGGCGGGAGCAGAACCGTGGAAGAATCGGACAATGGGGAAGCAACAATATACAAAAAGGAAAGTGATGGGAGTTCCAGCCCTTATGTGGTCAAGATGCTGCAGCCAGTGATCGGGGGTGTGGTGGTCATCACGCAGGGAGGGGATCGGCCGGAGGTGAATAAAAATATTACGGAAGCAATAGTGGCATTATTTGATATAGAGCCGAATAAAATTAAAGTAGTAAAAATGAAATCCGAATAAGGAAAAGGGGCGGAAGGGGCATGAAGAATATGCTGAAAAAGAATCAGATTATGATTACGGCGCTGGCAATAATGATTGCAGTCGCGGGATACCTGAATTTTGCGGGTACGAAAGTAACGGAAGAGGATATTATGACAGTGGACAGCGATACGGTGATTAGCGACGAGGCAGATACGGATACGACGGTATTGTTTGATATTTCGGATGAAGATACCATGCAGACGTATGGGGATATCGAAAGCCTGGATTCGGATGTCACGGTGCTGACCGAAGACTATCTGGACGAAGGCATGGCGGAAGGTGTGGACGGGACGGCTCCTGCCGACAGTGATGTGCCGGGAGAGGCGGTTTTTACTTCGACATCAGGTATGAGCAATCTGTCCGGGGCAAAACTGTTGAAGGAACAGACGAGGGCAAAAAATAAAGAGACACTGATGGAAATTATCAATAATGCCAATATTACGGAAAGCCAGAAGCAGGAAGCGGTCAACAACATGATTGCCATTACGGACATAGCGGAGAAAGAAACCGCGGCGGAGATATTATTGGAGTCCAAAGGTTTTTCTGATGTGGTAGTGAGCATCAGCGATACCGGAGTGGATGTGGTAGTCAATGCGGCAGAACTGTCGGAAGCACAGAGGGCACAGATCGAAGACATCATTACGCGCAAGACAGGAGTTGCCCCCGAAACTATTATTATCAGTACAACCGTCGCGGAGTAAGAAATAAGAGTTTATTTACGAATGATATTATGGTATAATGTTGCCCGGCAGCGGAAAAACAAAAGTCAGGGACATCCGGCAGGATAAGCGCCTGCCGGATATGTTGCCTGCGGAATAGACCTGGAGGAAAAGAATTGTGGGCAATTATGTAGAAGAGATAAACAGAAGAAGGACCTTTGCGATCATATCCCATCCGGATGCGGGCAAGACGACGCTGACGGAAAAATTCCTGCTCTACGGCGGGGCGATCAATCTGGCGGGAAGTGTGAAGGGGAAGGCAACTGCGAGGCATGCGGTTTCCGACTGGATGGAAATAGAAAAGGAAAGGGGAATTTCCGTAACCAGCAGTGTTTTACAATTTGAATATGACAATTTCTGCATCAATATATTGGATACGCCCGGGCATCAGGATTTTTCCGAGGATACTTACCGGACATTGATGGCGGCGGATTCGGCAGTGATGGTTATCGATGCTTCCAAAGGCGTGGAGGCGCAGACAAGGAAACTGTTCAAAGTCTGTGTAATGCGGAAGATACCGATTTTTACTTTTATCAATAAGATGGACCGGGATGCAGGAGATATGTTTGAACTTTTGGATGAAATCGAACGGGAGCTGGGGATAGCAACCTGTCCGATGAACTGGCCGATTGGCTCGGGCAAGAGCTTTAAGGGGGTTTATGACAGGGCGGAAAGATGCGTCTACACGTATGCGGATACCCAGAAGGGGACAAAAGAAGGGGAGACGACGGTGCTGCCCGTGGAGGATGAGGCGCGGCTGGCGGAGTATATCGGAGAGGAACTGAAGGACAAGCTCTATGAGGATATAGAGCTTTTGGACGGCGCCAGTGCGGAGTATGATTTGGAAGTGATTCAGGCGGGGGAACTGACCCCGGTTTTCTTCGGCTCTGCGTTAACCAATTTCGGCGTGGAGATTTTTCTCCGGCATTTTTTGAAGATGACGACGACACCGCTGCCGAGGATGGCGGATACCGGGCTGATCGATCCGGTGGAAAATCAATTTTCGGCTTTTGTTTTTAAGATTCAGGCGAATATGAACAGGGCGCACAGGGATCGGATCGCCTTTATGCGTATTTGTTCCGGCAAATATGAGGCGAGCATGGAGGTAAAGCATGTGCAGGGCGGCAAAAATATGCGCCTGTCCCAGCCGCAGCAGATTATGGCCAGTGAAAGGAAGATTCTGGAGGAAGCCTACGCGGGGGATATTATAGGTGTTTTTGACCCCGGGATTTTTTCCATCGGCGATACGCTCTGTATGCCGAAGGAGCAGTTTACCTATGAGGGGATACCGACTTTTGCGCCGGAACATTTTGCGCGGGTGCGGCAGGTAGATACGATGAAACGTAAACAGTTTGTAAAGGGGATAGAACAGATCGCGCAGGAAGGCGCGATACAGATTTTTCAGGAATTTAATACAGGAATGGAAGAGATCATTGTGGGCGTGGTAGGCGTCCTGCAGTTTGAAGTGCTCAAATACCGTTTGGAAAATGAATATAATGTGGAAATTAAGCTGGAACCGCTTCCTTATGAGCATATCCGCTGGGTGGAAAATAAGGATATAGATATTATGAAGCTGACAGGCACCTCAGATATGAAGAAAGTAAAAGACATGAAGGGCAATCCATTGCTTCTGTTCGTTAACCAGTGGAGCATCGGTATGACAGTGGACAGAAACAAAGGGTTAATATTATCCGAGTTTGGACGTGATTAATTGTTGGGAAAATATCAGAGAAAAAGTATCATCGGCATAGGGCTGGCAATATGGCTTTTTATCGGGACAAGCTGCGGCATCGTAGAGAATGACAGGCAGGAGCGGCTTCCTGCGGAAAGTTACGGGCAGGGGGAAAGCGTAGGATCCGGGGAGGAAAACCGGGAGGAGGACGAGCTTCCTGCCGGGGAGCATCCGGGCAGGGAGGTGGAGGCGGACAGCGGCGCGGCGGAAGCGGACGGGGAGGAAGACGATGAAACCGCCCGCGAAGCGATAGGGCTGTCGGCGGAAAAGCTGCCGCTGCTTATGGCGGCCCAGGAAGGGAAATATAATTTTGACAGGCTGAATGAAGAGGAGCAGTTGGTATATACGGAGATCTATCAGATTCTGTGCAGCCGCGGCGAGAATATAAAGATTTCCTGTATGGATACGGAACGGATTGAAAAGGCTTTCCAATGCGTTTTGAATGATCATCCGGAAATATTCGAGGTGGACGGATATACATTCACGAAATATACGCTGGGGGAGGAGCTTAAGAAGATTACCTTCACCGGGACTTATCATATGGACAGCGCACAGGTGGAAGACAGCCGGAAGCGGATTGACGGGTATGTGCAGGAATGCCTGGCCGGTGTTCCGGCCGGTGCGGACGAATACGAAAAGGTGAAGTATGTTTACGAGTATATCATCAATCATACGGAATATAACGCGGAGGCGGCGCATAATCAGAATGTATGTTCGGTGTTCCTGTACGGGGAGTCTGTCTGCCAGGGATATGCGAAAGCCATGCAGTATCTTCTGGATAAATTAGGCGTCTTTTCGACCCTTGTCATCGGGAGTGTGTCGGACGGCGAAGGCCATGCATGGAATTTAGTGCGGATAGACGGGGAATACTATTATGTAGATACTACGTGGGGGGATGCGTCCTACCGGATGGAGGAGGCCGAGGGGAGCACGGAGGCGGCATACCAGGAAAATAACCTTCCGGCGATCAACTATGATTATCTTTGTGTGACTACGGAACAGTTATGCAGGACGCACCGGATAGAGAATGTGACGGAACTGCCGCTGTGTACTTCCATGAGCGCCAATTATTATGTCCGGGAGGGAGCATATTTTACTTCGCTGGATGAAGAGAAGCTGCAGGAGCTTTTCGAAAGGGAGTATGCGAAGGGCAGTACTTACGTGACCTTAAAGTGCAGCGAGGAGGCCGTTTACCGGCAGATGGGGGAATTTCTGATCGAGAAACAGGAGATATTCCATTATCTGGACAGCCGGGACGGGGTGGTGGCTTATGCGGATAATGAGGAGCAGATGAGTTTGAGTTTTTGGCTGTGAGGGGATTGGCCTGACGGGTGCGGCGGGCAGGCGGGCCCGGCGGAAATTTTAATGAGGCAATGGTGCGGGGAGAGCGCTGGTATTGTGGAACAATGTCATTAACTTAAGCTTTCCGTGGCGCTGCAGACCATATATCTCATCCGGACACGCTTTCGCTCAGCGGCAGA
>CANDKY010000146.1 GCA_947385425.1 uncultured Lachnospiraceae bacterium
AAAAGAAGATTCCTATTGGAAACACAGAAATCCCCTTAAGTCAATGACATTGATTTATACCCGTAGCTTATTCCATTCGGAAAATTATTGTAGTATAATGCAGTTGAAGCAGATGAGTATTTATAACAGAGGTATATTTATGATTATTGTACGTAATGCCACAATAGAAGACGCGGGTCGTATTTTGGAGATATATGATTACTACGTAAAAAACACAGCGATAACATTTGAATACGACACACCGTCCCTTGATGATTTTAAGGAACGGATGAAAAAAACAATGCGGCGTTATCCGTATTTGGTCATTTTAAAAGATGGGAACATTGAAGGATACGCATATGCAGGTGCTTTTATCGACAGGGCGGCTTACAGCCGATCATGTGAATTGACAGTTTACCTTGACCGCGATGCACAGAAATGCGGAATGGGAAGAACCATCTATGAAGCACTGGAAAAGGCCCTGCATGACATGGGTATCCTCAACTTATACGCATGTATCGGCTATCCTGAGCATGATGATGAATACCTGACAACCAACAGTGCCGGCTTCCACGCACATTTGGGCTTTGTGAAAGTAGGGGAATTTCATAAGTGCGGATACAAATTTGACCGCTGGTACAATATGATTTGGATGGAGAAAATAATCGGAGGACATAAAACAAAACATGATTGAATTATACGAACTACGGCAGTTTATTGCTTTTGCAGATACCGGGACACTTTCCGAAGCAGCAGATTCCCTGCATCTTTCACAGCCCGCCTTAAGCCGGAACATGAAAAAACTGGAAGACAGCCTGGGAGTCACTCTCTTTGTCCGTCGAAAAAACAGGCTGGAGCTGAACGAAAACGGAAAATATTTTCTGGAACTTGTGAAAATATTTTTGTATGATGCAGATTCCCTTATAGAGAAAATACGGGATTTTGACCAGAAAAACCGCACAATCACCCTTGGCGTCTGTGCCCCGGCTCCGATATGGCGCCTGGTTCCTTTTATTTCCAATCTTTACCCCCATATGACCCTGAAGACGGAAATAGGTGATAATGATCGGCTGCTTTCGGATCTTGGCAATAATGTCTACCAACTTGCCGTAGTACACCAAAAACCGGAATCCACCTCCTTTTATTTTAGGGAATGCTGCCGCGAAAACCTTTTATTCGCATTACCGAAAGGACATCGGTATGCCAAAAGAAAAAGCCTGTCCTTCGCAGAAATGAACGGTGAAAATATGCTTTTAATGTCAAATATCGGTTTCTGGGACTTCGTCCGCACAGAGAAAATGCCGGATTCCCGTTTCCTGGTACAAAATGACCGCTTCAGTTTCAATGAACTTGTACAGGCATCCTCCCTGCCTTCCTTCACTTCCAACCTATCCCAAAAATACATTGAAACTGCTGCCAGACGTATTCATGTACCTATTTCAGACAAAGAAGCATCCGTAACTTATTACCTTGTCTGTAAAAATGAGCGGAAAAAGGAATTCCTGCCGCTTTTCTCTGCTTTGTAAAACCGAAAATATCCAGGATCATTAATGGCAGTCAATCCATTGGGAAGATGATAAATCCATCTCCAATTCCGGTATCACATAAGCTATTTCCTTCTCTTCCAGCCTGGCCGTCCACTCACCCAAATCATCAATATCCTTCCCGTTTTTTCTAATGTCACTCAGCATTTCCATAATTGCTTCATAATTCTCTTCCGATGTTTCTCGGAAATCCAGCCACCAGTTCTTCCCGGGATTCCCATCATCCGCGTAACCGATACTGCCTGCATTCATATACAGAATACCCGTTTCTGTCCGCTGGCATAACCCCTCTATCTCCAATGCGGCATAAAATTTTGCCATTGCATCGCTTTGAACCAGATTGGGATATTTATCCCGGTAGGTCTGCACGAGGCTTTCATATGCCTCCACATCCTCTTTGCTCTGGAACAGCATATGCGCCATCCTGCCTTTCATGCCCGGCGGAATCATTATTTCGATACCTGTCTCTTCATTCCGTCCAAAGGAATATCCGATCAGAGGCCCTGCTTCCAGCTTTTCCACCCCGAAATACTGCCCCATAGCCGCCAATAATTCCTCATCTGCCACTAAAATATTCCCTGCCTGCGCATAATCTCCATCCGGAATCAGGAAAGTCCGGCCGGACGCCCTGTCATACTTTAAGCTGCATCCTTTTTCTGCAAAACTATATTCCAGCCCTGTTTTTTTATCCGTAATGCGGAACATTCCATTGCCTGACGGCTGAATACAATAATAATCATTATCCAGGGCAACGCGTTCCCCTCCTCCAGCCTGGCTGGCTATGCTGCCGCCCTTTAATGCCCTCCCGTCCTTTACTTCAATTCCGAGCAATTCCTCCAGCATCTCCATTGTGATGGAGTCCGCCTTCTTTTTCTGACAATGCTGCTTCTTTATTATCTGCTCTGCTTCTTCTTCATCCGCACGGATACGTTCCTGCATATCCTCAATTGCCCGATCCACATTCCTCATCAATTTATTCCACTGTTTATAAGTAAAGGAAGCCGCCCCTATGGGAATGGATGGTTCCGTTTCCCCTTTGCGCACTTTTTCCACTATTTCCTTTTTCCGTTCCGCAATAATATCCATCCATTCTTTTATGTTGTTATCTTTATTGCATGTTTCCGTTTTATCCATGCCGTCCACGCTGTCTGTCCCATTTATACTATTTCTTCTGTCCGGGCCGGCCATGCCTGCCTTCCGCCCGGCGGCTTTTCCTGCAGCATCCCTGTAAGCACTGTATTGCTTGCCGCAATCCATGCCATATGTGTTAGAAACCCCGCTCATTTTCTTCCTCCTTCCGCCGTCCCGCCAGTTCCATAACCGGATCAACCACTACACCCTTCCTGGCAGCCTCTTCCTCATCTTCCCCCAGCAGGAACGCCAACTGCCATTCCTTGAGTCTGAATACTCCGTCTTCTTCCTCTTTCATTCCATAACCGTTAAAACCGCCTGCATTCTTTTCAGCCGCTTCTTTGGCATCTTCCGCGCTGTCCGCATACTGCTGTTCATTGCTCTTCCCGATGCCGTCTTCCATCTCGTCAATTTCTTTCTTCATCTCCTGTATCTTGGCATCCAGTTTCAATGCACGGAGAATCAGGTTAATATCCGCCGGTGAAAACATACCGATGGCATGCCCTAAAGCCCCTATGTTGTTACGGTTGACCATCAGGCATCCGCCCTCACTTAACGGAATACGGATCACGTCATCCATATTGCTCATATCCCCCAGGCATAACCAGTTTTTCTCTTTGTCCACCGTAAATATTACACCGTTATATTCAATTACCCCATTCTCATCAGCCAGATAACCATAGGGCCCGTTTTCCCCTTTTTTAGGCACCGCAGAAGGATAGTTTCCCCTCTCCGCCTTTATTTCCTTGTCACTCATTGCAAAATTGTTATGCAGGAGATCCTGCAGTGTCCCATTTCGCCATGCCGTTTCCCTTTCCCATACCTTACTTCCGTTATCAAAGGCCCCAACGACATTAATCTGTCCGTCCGTCTCTTCAAATCTGGTTCCGTTTACGGTGAACTCGCCGGCTGTGGAAATACCGGTCTGTGCAACGATACCCATGATATCCTGAGCGGCTCCGCTCCCCAGGGCGGAAACCGAAAGGCCAAAACATCCGCGGTTGGCCGTCTTGAGAAATTCATCCATGGCGGCTGCCATTTGCTCCGCATAAATGTCATCCTCGGCACTTCCCATACCGTAGGACTTCTCTGCCACGGAAACACCGTTTTCCTCTATCTTTATCTGATATCCGTTTTTTAAGGTAAATACATCGCCGGGCACAATTGTGGCGCTGTTTTTCTTCAAATCAGCCGGTTCTTTCTCCGGGAATGCATAATCCCATGTCCCGGCAAAGGTCCCCGGCAGACAGAAAGACGCCATCTCGCGGAATACTTCCTGATCCCCGACATATACCGCCGCTTCCAGCTCATTCTCTTTGACATATGTAATTTCATATACGCCATCCTGCCCTTTGGCCTGCGTATATTTGTCCCACCGGTTCCCGGTCTGCTGCTGCATGCGCAGGAAGGTTTCCAGCAACGCTTTCTGCTGCTTTTCATAATCGGCCAGCCGTACCGGTGTCTTCTCCCCGTTCAGGCTGTCTGCTATCGCCTCGCCGTATTTATCTTTCGATGTAAATTTGTTCATAACCGAATCATAATAATATGTCTGCGTGTACCCGATCCCACTGATCGCCATTATACTCCCTCCTATTCCAGTTCCGCAGAACCATAGCGGCAGTGCCCTCCCAGCGGAAGAAATTCTGTCCGAAATGCACGGCCAAAATTTCTTCCGGGCACTTCCTCTATGCCTCTGCTGTTTTCCAGTTCCGCAATGCCGGACGCCTTATACCTTCAGTTTAGTCCGTTCAGCACTGCATAGGCAATTCTTTCCATTGCACTGCGGCTGTCTTCCCGCAGTCCTGCCCCGTCAAACAGGCAGGCTTTCATCATACCTTCCTCATCCTTCATTTCGACATAAATGCTGCATCCTCCCGTCAAATCCCTCTCTCCACCCTCTTCCAGTTTCGCCTTCAGGGTATACCCCTCCAATACATTGACCTCTACCTTATCGCATTCACCATAGGAAAGCCTCCGGACTGCCACTTCCTTTACCATTCCGGCTGCATTGGCCGCATTCTCCCGTTCCACATGGATACCTATGCCCTCGGCTTTTCCTTTGCCAAATCCAGGCTCGGCATATGGGATCACCGCATTATCCGGCCGGGCGGTAAATTCTGCCCGCCCTTCATGGCCGCCCCCGCCCTTCGGTTCCGCAGGCAATTCCGCATTCATGCTCCTTTGCAGGCTGTCCTGAAAACTCTCCTCCGTAACCTTATTCCTGTCATTTTTCCATGCCGCCTCAGCCTGCCCCTTCTGCTTTACCTTACTTAACGTATCACTGATACCGTTTCCTGCCGCCCTGTTTTTCCCTAATTCATTCCTTTGAATATGCATCCCTGCCACCTTCTTTCAGATTTTATCCGTAAAATCTTCTTTGTTTTTCCGCTTCTTATTACCCGGCGTTTTCCTGTCCTTCTGGTTTGCTTCCCCTGTACCGAACAGCAATCTGTCTTTCAGCATCTGCCTCCCCCTGCGTAATCTCGTTTTAACCGTCCCCTCCTCCAATTCCATAATCTGGGCAATCTCCCGGATGGAATAGTCCTCGTAGTAAAACAAATACAGTGGATTCCTGTATGCCGCCGCCAATTCCATCACCTGCCATAGCATATCGTCTTCCTGTACAAAGGGCAGGCTGAAATGTTTCATCTCACATTCCGGCACCTCATCAAATCCCACCGTCCGTGAAAACCAGGCACTTTTCTGAAGGTCATAGCAAATGTTGATCACCACCCTGATAAACCAGTTTTTCTCATGATTTTCATCCGCAAACACAGGCTGCGTTTTCAGATAACGGCAAAAGGCTTCCTGCACTACATCCTCGGCATCCGCTTTGTTCTTCATATTGGAAAAAGCAACCCGGTACAATATCTCCCTATACTTTGCAAACGGCTCCGCCGTTTCCCTTTCCTCATTTATCAGCATATCACTACCATGCCCTCTCATAACTTCGGGATTCCCCTCCAAACCTCTATCGGCTGTATGCCCTGAATCCTTTATATAGATAATACGAATGGCATACCGGAAAAGTTTCATATATCCGGTATTCTCATATATTTTATGTTATACTATTTTATATACTATTAATGATATCTATTCACTCCCTGAAGGGGAACGTGCAGAACTGATAGACGGACAAATATACTATATGGCGCCCCATTTGCCGTTTTCCTGAACGAAGACGGCAGCAATTATGTCGAACCGAATATCAGCGTAATATGCAATTCCGGTAAACTCACGGACAAAGGCTGTTGCGGCGCACGTGATTAACGACTTCCGATAAATACGCAGGCTTCTTCGGCTTTACGGAAGAGGAAGTGTTTGAAGCGCTGGAGGAATACGGACTGTCCGGAAGGAATGAAGAAGTAAAACAATGGTATGATGGTTTTACTTTTGGAAATTGTACCGATATTTATAATCCGTGGTCAATATTAAATTTTCTGGACAGGAAAAAGGTCGGTGCATACTGGGCAAATACCAGTTCCAACAGCCTGATCGATAAACTGGTGCGGGAAGGAAACAGGAATACGAGTTAGAATTGACTAATTTCGAAGTAAAATCCATGTTCTGGAATATGAGCCGGAAACGGTTTGTTAACGTAAGGGATGATTATAATGATTTTATCAAAGCCCTGTTGTTAAACGATCTGAAAGCAATGAATCAATGTCATTCACTTAAGCTTCCCGTGGCGCTGCAGACCATATATCTCATCCGGACACGCTTTCGCTCAGCGGCAGACGCAACGGTACTAAGGCGCCAAAATACAGCGCCTAAGTGCCGGCGTCTTTCGATGGTCCGGATTAAGATATATGGTCTGCAACGCCACGAAAAGCTTAAGTGAATGACATTGGCAATGAATTCCTACATGAATAAAGTAACCGCAGAAATGTTCAGTTACTTTAATGCAGGCGGGAAACCGTCCAACAGACAGCCGGAACGTTTCTACCACGGTTTTGTATTGGGGCTGATGGTAGAACTTACGGACCGGTATGTTCTGACTTCTAACCGCAAAAGGCATACCGCAAAAGCGCATACGGAAATACGGGTTCGCTTTCTGCGGAAAGCATGTACTGATTGGCAGTGCGGACTGAAATGACGCCTTCCTAAATCTCTCACCGCCTCTTATTCATCCCTGCCACAAACTCCGTGCTCCTTGCCGTCATTTCCACCCAGGCCGGCCGGAACCCGCTCTTTATGGCATTGCGCACCGATTTTACATTAGACCAGGCCGCACAGTAAAAAGGAACCTTCCCCCTGTCCAGTATTTCCAGCGCGAGTCTGCTTGTTAATGCACATGCAATTCCCTGGCGGCGGAATTCCGGCAGCACATCCACCCCGATCTGCCACATAGTGTCACAGTCCGCCGATGCCCCCGCCATCCCGACCAGTTTCCCTTTATCATATGCGCCTACACCCAGCATATCCAGGTGCTTCCTTTCCTTACTCAGCGCATTGCTCCACTCTGCCGTATACAAATCCTCAAAATCTGCTGCCCCTAAAAGCTTCATTTCAAAATCACAGGACAGAACCCGCAGCAGTTCTGTCTTAGGCAGCAAATATTCCGCCATAAAACAAATCCGCAGCCCGCACTTTTGCAATTCATCATTCAGCACATGCATGTTCGGTGTCTCAAAGCAATGTTCCGCCGGATAACGGTTAATATACGCCTCCACCGTTCCTGACAGTTCCTCTTTCACCGATGCCACAATATTATTTCCGTACGAAACCAGATCACAGTCAAAAGGCAGGGTCAGATATTTCCGCGCCCCTTCTCTTTGTGCTGAAACCACCACCACATTTTCCGTTTTCCTGAAATCACCTGCCCTGCAGTTCAGATCCACTGCCGACTGCTCCATTGCTATTTCCACAATATCATGATCCGTCATATCCTTCTCCCTGTATACGTAAATTTTACCCGGAAACCGCCCGGCATCACAAAAATCCATTTTCAAGTACATATTTTTCTGCATATAGCGTATCCATAAACCTTTTTCCCTGCGCTATTTCTGCCCGTAATAAGCATTTTCCCCATGCTTCCTGTAATAATGTTTGTCCTGCAGCTCCTGCGGCGCCGGGGCTACTTTTGGCTGGATCATCTCGCACCTTGCCGCCATCTTAGCCACTTCCTCCAATACCACCGCGTTGTGGACCGCCTCATGGGCATCCTTCCCCCAGGTGAATGGGCCATGATTTTTGCACAGCACAGCCGGAACTGCCTCATAGTCTTTATCCGCAAAATACCCGGCAATTAAAAGCCCTGTATTCTTTTCATATGCCCCTTCGATTTCTTCCCTTGTCAGGCATCTTACGCAGGGGATTTCTCCGTACATATAGTCCGCATGGGTTGTCCCGTAACAGGGTATCCCCCTGCCGGCCTGCGCCCAGCTCGTCGCCCAGGACGAATGGGTATGTACGATACCGCCTATCTTCGGAAATGCTTTGTACAGTTCCAGATGGGTCGGTGTATCCGAGGAAGGATTGTATTTTCCTTCCACTTTATTTCCGTCCAGATCCATCACTACCATGTCCTTCGGCGCCAGCCTGTCATATTCCACACCGCTCGGCTTAATGACAAACAGGCCCTGCTGCCTGTCTATCCCGCTTACATTCCCCCATGTAAATGTTACAAGCCCATACTTGGGGAGAAGCATATTCGCTTCATATACCTTCTCTTTCAACTCCTCTAACATCCGCGTCCTCTCCTGTTTTTGTTCTTATTCCAGTTCCGCCCTTGTCTCCGTAATGCCTCCCATCCAGAAGGGTTTTTGGGACAAAGACTGTTATTGCAGTTCCGCTACTGCTGCCCGTTCTATCGGGAAACCTGCTTTATACAGCTTTATAAATTCATCAAAGCCTGCTACGTCCGCCGGATCCGGTTCCATCCTGCTTCCTTTATTTCCGGCAAATACTTTTTCATTCAGGTAATCGGCAAGGCACTCGCCCTCCGCCTTGTTCTTCATATAGGAAGCCAATACCGCAATCCCCCATGCGCCGCCTTCCCCTGCGGTTTCCATAACCGATACCGGCGTGCCCATGACCGCTGCCAATATGCCCTGTCCGACGCCTTTTGTCTTAAACAACCCACCGTGTCCGTATATCTCATCCGCCCGCACCTTCTCCTCCTTAAACAGGATATCCAGCCCAATCTTCAGTGCCGCAAGGGAGGAATACAGGTGCGTCCTCATAAAGTTTGCCAGCGTGAACTTACAGTCTATACTGCGCGCAAACAACGGCCTTCCTTCCTCAAAGCCCGTCACCGGCTCGCCGGAGAAATAACAGTAAGACACCAGCCCGCCGCAATCCTTATCCCCTTCCAGGGCTTTGCGGTAAAGCGTACCGAACAATTTATCCATATCCGGTTCCAAACCCATCGTCACCATAAACTCTTTGAAAATATGAACCCATGCATTCAAATCGGAAGTACAGTTATTGCAGTGCACCATCCCCACCAGGCTGCCGTCCGGCGTAGTTACAAGGTCAATCTCCGGATAAACCTTTGAAAGCTCCTTTTCCAGTACAATCATGGCAAACACACTGGTGCCTGCGGATACATTACCTGTCCGGACTGCTACGCTGTTCGTAGCGGCCATGCCTGTCCCTGCATCGCCTTCCGGCGGGCATACCGGGATGCCCGCCTTTAACCTTCCCGAAACATCCAGCAGCCTTGCCCCTTCTTCCGTCAAAATCCCTGCATTCTGCCCTGCCGTCAACACTTTCGGAAGGATATCTTTCAGTTTCCAGGGATAACCTTCCTTTGCGACCAATCCGTCAAACTGCTCCAGCATCTTTGCATTGTAATCCTTCGTGTCCGTATCGATCGGGAACATGCCGGAAGCATCGCCCACTCCCAATACCTTTTCCCCTGTCAGCTTCCAATGTACATAACCCGCCAGCGTAGTAAGGAAATCCACCTCCTTCACATGTTCTTCTTTATTCAGGATTGCCTGCCGCAAATGGGCAATACTCCATCTCTGCGGGATATTATACCGGAATAATTCCGTCAGTTCCTCCGCTGCCTGCGCAGTAATGGTATTCCTCCATGTTCGGAACGGGACAAGCAGTTCCCCTTCCTTATTAAATACCATATACCCATGCATCATGGCACTGAACCCGATACTTCCGACGGTTTCCAGCGTTATCCCATACTGTTTCCGTACCTCCTCCGCCAGCCTGCTATAGCTTTCCTGAAGCCCCTCCCAGACCATGTCCAGACTGTAAGTCCATATGTTATTTTCATACTGGTTTTCCCACTCATAACTGCCGGAAGCAACAGGCGTAATGTCCTCCCCGATCAATACCGCCTTGATCCTGGTGGAGCCAAATTCTATTCCTAAAGCCGTCCTTCCATTTCGTATCATTTCTTTTATATCCATCACTTTACCCCTGCCTTTCCAAACCTCTCTTCCTTCTCCGCTTCCCAATGATAACCCAGTCCATTCCTTAACCTTGCCCTTTTTCAGAAATCTTCCAGAATTATCATATAGTTTACCACACAACTTGTCAATATCTTTTAAAATAGCATTAAATATTCCAAGTCTGCTACAGTTCACTCCCAATGTCATTAACTTAAGAAAAAAATGCTGTCAAACGCAAGG
>CANDKY010000147.1 GCA_947385425.1 uncultured Lachnospiraceae bacterium
TGCGACGAGCTTGGTTTTATCGTATGGGCTGAAATACCGTTTATCAGTGTGATGAATCCGGATCCGGCCGCGCACCAGAACTGTATTACCCAGATGAAGGAATTGGTTTATCAGAACTATAACCATCCGAGTATCTGTTTCTGGGGGGTTTCCAATGAGATATTGATCGGCGGTATTTCGGAGCAGTTGGTGGAAAACCATAAGGAACTGAATGCGCTGTGCAAGGAAATGGATCCTACCCGGCTGACGACGATTGCCCATGTTTCTATGACGCCGATTGACAGCCCGGTACACAATATTACAGATGTGGAAAGCTACAACCATTATTTCGGCTGGTACGGCGGAAAGATGGAAGAGAACGGGCCGTGGCTGGATAATTTCCATAAAGTGCATCCGGAAATCTGCCTTGGGCTTTCCGAGTATGGCTGTGAAGGGATTATCACCTATCATGGGCCGGAGCCGGCATGCAAGGATTACAGCGAGGAATATCAGGCATTGTACCATGAGCATATGGCGAAAGTGCTGCATGACCGCCCATGGATATGGTCGAGCCATGTATGGAATATGTTTGACTTTGGATGTGCGGCCAGAGACGAGGGCGGTGTGGCAGGACGGAATAACAAAGGGCTTGTCACGATAGACCGTAAGACAAAGAAAGACAGCTATTATGTTTATAAAGCATACTGGAATAAGGAGCCTATGGTGCATCTGTGCGGCAAGCGTTATGCACAGCGCGCAGGGGAAACGACGGAAATCCGCGTATACTCCAATCAGCCGACGGTTTCCCTGTTTGTGAATGGAGAATTGGCGCAGGTACAGACGAATGAAAAGGTATTTGTATTTACGGTAGCGCTGAAAGACGGGTTTAACAGCATCCTGGCGGTGGCAGGGAAATGCAAAGACAGCATGACGCTTGAAAAGGTGGAAGCTGAGCCGTCCATTTATGTCCTTCCGGAAGTGAATGAGAGGGCAGAGGGTGTTGCAAACTGGTTTAAGCTGGCGGGAGATCTGGATCTGAAGGCTCCGATGGAATTCCCGGAAGGGAAATACAGCATTAAGGATACGATGGAAGAAATTGCGGAATGTCCGGAAGCAATGGAATTAGTGACAAAGGTTGTGAAACTGGCAACCGGCAGGGCGATAGCGCCGGGTGTCGGTATGTGGGATATGATGAAAAATATGTCCCCGGAGCGTATGATGGATATGATGTCAAGCATGAAGATGGAAGGCCTGGCGGAAAGCCTGAATGGTCAGTTGATCAAGATTGACAAAGTACAAAAATAAGTTTCAGCAATGGGGTATAGGAATAAAGTAAAGGAAAAAAGTACGAGGATGGAAAACCGAAATAAAAGGCAGAAACAGAAATAAGGCACAGAAATGATGTTGCGGATAAAGCAGGAAGTACATGCCGGTAAAGGATACAGCACAGGCATGCAAGTGGAAAGGAATCCACCAGGTTTGGCCTGATATGCTTCGGATGAGGGATGCATAACCGAAGCCAGGCCAGTGAAAAAACAGTAACCGGAGGCTCGATGCCCGGGAAGATATTCGTCTGTATAAGAATGATAATAATGTTTTGAAACCGGGACAGGAGGACTTTTGTTATGGAAAGCAGTGGAAAGAATGCGGCATCGTTTGGTATAAAAGATAAATTGGGATACATGTTCGGGGACTTTGGCAATGATTTTACATTTATTTTGTCTTCGAGTTTTATGCTTAAGTTTTACACGGATGTGATGGGCATCGAGGCGGCGGTGGTCGGGCTGCTGATGATGGCGGCGCGTTTCGTGGATGCGTTTACGGATGTGACGATGGGGCAGATTGTGGACCGGTCTAAGCCGGGCAGGGACGGTAAGTTCCGTCCATGGATTAAGCGGATGTGCGGGCCGGTGGCAATCTCGTCCTTCCTGATTTATCAGTCCTATTTTGCAGGTATGCCATATGGTTTCAAGGTGTTCTGGATGGTCTTTACTTATATATTGTGGGGTTCCATTTTCTATACCTCCATCAATATTCCTTATGGTTCCATGGCTTCCGCGGTTTCGCCGGATCCGAAAGAACGTGCCGATTTATCCACATGGAGGACCATCGGCGCAACGCTGGCTGGCCTGGCTATCGGGGTAGGGACACCGATGTTTGCTTATGAGACGGTCAATGGGAATACCGTGCTGTCGGGGCCGAGAATGATGATAATTGCAGGTGTATTCAGCATTCTGGCAATTATCTGCTATATGCTCTGCTTTAAGCTTGTCCGTGAGCGTGTGGAGGTTCCGTCCAACAATACGAAGCTGGATGTGGGCAGGCTGTTGAGGAACCTTGTGACAAACCGTTCCCTTCTGGGTATTATAGCCGCGGCAATTGCTCTTCTGCTGGCTATGCTGACGATGTCCGGAATGGCAGGTTATGTATTCCCGAATTATTATGGCAGCCCTGCGGCCCAATCCTTATCCTCGCTGACAGGCAGCCTTGCGGTATTGCTGGTATGTGCGCCGTTTGCGGCGAAACTGTCGGCAAAGATGGGGAAGAAGGAATTGGCTTTTACCGGGTGTGCGGCTTCGGCGGTTGTCTTCCTTATCTGCCTGGTGGTACAGCCGGAAAACCCGTTCATGTATGTGGCTTTCTTTACGCTCGCTTATGTGGGGCTTGGATTTTTCAATACCATTATTTGGGCGATGATTACGGATGTGATAGATGATGCGGAGGTAAAAAACGGTGTCCGGGAGGATGGGACGATCTACTCGGTGTATTCTTTTGCAAGAAAACTCGGACAGGCGCTTTCTTCCGGCCTGACGGGTGCTTTGCTGACGGTGATCGGATATACGCAGGCCACCGCATTTGATCCGGTTATTACGGAACGGATTTTTAAACTTTCCTGTATTGCGCCTATTATCGGCTTCAGCCTGGTAGCTGTGTTCCTGTGGTTTATTTACCCGCTGGATAAGAAGAGGGTGGAAGAAAACGTAGCGGAGCTTGCACGCCGGCGTCAAAAGTAGGGTGCAGGGACAAGAAGCGGTGGGAAAAATGGGATATGAAAGAGTAAGGAGGAATAAGAATATTAGAAGGAGTAAAAATTACGAAGAAGTAAGTATTACGAAGGAGTAAGAATTAAGAAAGAGTAAGTATTACGAAGGAGTAAGTATTAAGAAGGAATAAAAATATAAGAAGAAATAAGAATGTAAGATCGAAGTGGAATAAGGCAAAAAGCAGGTAAAAGGAATAACTAGAATAAGGATGCGGCAAAAAAGGGGGGGATGGGAGCAAAAAATGGAAAACAAATTTTTGGCGTATACAAAAAGAAGTGACTTTTTAGTATGTGTGGACAGCGATGGATGCGCAATGGACACAATGGATATCAAACATTTCCGCTGCTTTGGTCCCTGTATGGTAGAAGAGTGGGGGTTGGAGAAGTGGGGAGAGGAAATTTTAAACCGCTGGAATGAAATCAACCTATATACGATGACGCGGGGCATCAACCGGTATAAGGGGCTGGCAACTGCACTTACGGAAATACGGGAGAAATATTGCGAAGTAGAAGGGCTGGATGTACTGAAAAAGTGGGTAGAGGAAAGCCCGGAGCTTTCGAACCAGGCATTGGAACGTGTAATAACGGAGAACGACAATATCTGCCTGAAGAAAGCGCTGTCCTGGAGCATCAAGGTCAACCAGTCCATTGACCGGCTGGCGCAGGAAGATAAGAAGCCTTTTGAAGGGGTATCAGAGGCGCTGGTGAAGGCATACCGTGACGCGGATATAGCCATTGTTTCCAGCGCGAACCTGGGGGCAGTATTGGATGAATGGGATTTATACGGCCTTCTGGAATATACGGACGTAGTCTTGGCACAGGATGCCGGGAGCAAGGCATTCTGCATCGGGGAGTTAAAGAAGCGCGGTTATGCGGCGGATCACATCCTGATGTGCGGGGATGCGCCGGGCGATATGGATGCAGCGGAGAAAAACGGCGTTTTCTATTATCCGATCCTCGTACGCCATGAGAAGGAAAGCTGGGCGGAGTTTGTGTCGGAAGCATTTCCGAGGTTTATGGCAGGTACTTACGGTGGGGAATATCAGGAGAAAAAGAAAAGGCAGTTTTTAGAGAACCTCGGGGCTAAGAAATAAGTGCCGGGGCAAATGCGGAACTGGAATAAAAAACAGCATATGCCCGGACAGTGCCTGGAGAAAAGCCTGGCCGTCATTATGGACAGGATTTTCTCCACCGGTAATTGGTACTGGGAGGGCAAATGCGGAACTGGAATAAAACTGGAATAGGAGGATTTAGTTATGGTTGATATGAAAGCCAAGCCGTTTTATTTGTCGGATGAGGACTGCAAGTGGGTGGAAGACACGATTGCGGGCATGACGTTGGACGAAAAAATCGGGCAGTTATTTTTCAACATGGGTTCTTCCCGGGAGGAAGACTATTTAAAAATGACAGTGAATGATTACCACATCGGAGGTATCCGCTACAATCCGGGGAAAGCGGACGAGATCTATGAGCAGAACCGCATTCTGCAGGAAAACAGCAAGATTCCGCTGATCATCGCATGCAACACGGAAAACGGAGGCAATGGGGCATGTACGGACGGCACGCCGATCGGGAGCCAGACCAAAATCGGTGCAACGAGAAACGTGGATTATGCGTACCAGCTTGGGTTTATGGCAAATAAGGAAGCGGCGGCTATCGGCTGCAACCTGTCTTTCGCCCCGGTCAGCGACATACTTTATAATTGGGAGAACCCGGTGATTGGTCTTCGTACTTACGGGAACGATCCGCAGAGGGTGGCGGACATGGCAAAGGCATATATGGAAGGCGCCCATGCCAATCCGGGCTTCTGCTGTGCGGCAAAGCATTTCCCGGGGGACGGCCTGGACTTCCGTGATCAGCATGTGGCGAACAGTGTGAATACGATGAGCTGCGAGGAGTGGGATAAAACGTTTGGTATGGTTTACCAGACATTGATCGATAACGGGCTGGAAGCGATTATGGCCGGGCATATTATGCAGCCTGCATACGCAAAGCATTTTAACCCGGATATTACGGATGATGAGATGATGCCTGCAACTTTGTCGCCGGAACTGATCCAGGGGCTGCTGCGGGAGAAATTAGGGTTTAACGGAATGGTGCTGACGGACGCTTCCCATATGGTAGGACTGACGTGCCGCATGAAGCGCAGCGATGTGCTTCCGGGCGCAATAGCGGCAGGTGTGGATATGTTCCTGTTCTTTAATGAGATGGATGAAGACTTTGCGAGTATGAAACAGGGTTATCTGGACGGACGGATTACGGAAGAACGTCTGGATGAGGCGCTGCACCGTATCCTTGCATTGAAAGCGCATATGGGCCTTCATAAGAAAGCGAAGACGGAGCTTATGCCGCCGAAGGGGCAGGTGCATGAGATTGTCGGCTGCAAAGAGCATGTGGCGATGCAGAAGGAAATCAGTGATAAGTCCATTACGCTTGTAAAATATAAGGATAAAGATGTCCTGCCGCTGACGCCTGAGAAGTATAAGCGGATTATGATTGTCTATGTCAAAGGGCTGTCGGCTCCGGGGCTTGGCGCCATGTTTGCTGCGAAAAATGCTTCTCCGGCGGAAAAACTGCGGGATAAGCTGATTGCGAAGGGATTCGATGCCTTTATTTACGAGAGCCCGATTGAGAAGATGATGAAAGAAGCAAAGGAAGGGAAGGCTCCGAATTTCAACGCTTATTTTGCAGGGAAGACGCCGATTAAGGAATTCAGGGAGAATCAGGATTTGATTATCACCTTAGTGGATATTGCCGGAGGGTTCCAGCCGGTTGCGCGTCCGTCCTTCGGTATGACAAAGGGCGGTGGTGAGATTCCGTGGTATGTTTTCGAACTTCCGGTTGTGGTAATCGGCACGCAGCACCCGTTTGTACTTGCCGATATCCCGCAGGCGCGCACTTATATCAATACGTATGACAGCAATGAATCTACACTGGATGCGCTGATAGAGAAACTGATGACAGGGGAAGAGGCATTCGTGGGACAGGATCCGGTGGATTCTTACTGCGGAATCTTTGATACCCATATCTGATTTTGTGCGCGGTATGCGCAAGGGACAGATTGGCAGTGTTTTGGGGAAGCGTTATAATAATAAAATTTATAAAGGAGGGATTGCCCTTATGCAAATGACATTTCGTTGGTATGGGGAAGGGAATGACAGTATTACACAAGAGGATATCAAACAGATTCCCGGTGTGACCGGGCTTGTCTGGGCGCTGCACAATAAGCCGGCGGGGGAAGTCTGGGAAGTGGAAGAGATCGAGGAAATGCGCCGTCAGATCGAGGGGCATGGCTTTAACATGGATGTGGTGGAAAGCGTAAATGTCCATGACGACATTAAGATCGGCCTGCCGACCAGGGATCAGTACATTGAAAATTATAAGACGACCTTGAAGAACCTGGCAAAGTTCGGGGTTAAAGTGGTTACTTACAATTTTATGCCTATCTTTGACTGGACAAGGACGGATCTGTTCCATCCGATGGGGGACGGTTCCACGGCGCTGTTTTATGAAAAGGCAAAGATTCAGGAAGATTATAAAGAAATGGCAAATTATATCCTGAATAATCTCAATGGCATGACATTCCCGGGATGGGAACCGGAGCGTATGGCAAAGCTGGATGAACTGTTCGAGGCATACCGTCCGGTAACGAAGGAAAAATTGTGGGAAAACCTGAAGTATTTCCTGGAGGCAATTATGCCTACCTGCCGTGAAACAGGAATCAAGATGGCGATTCATCAGGACGATCCGCCATGGGACATCTTCGGTTTGCCGCGTTTGCTGGTGGATAAGGAATCCATCGGAAAGTTTTTATCCATGGTGGATGATGAATATAACTGTTTGTGCCTGTGTTCCGGTTCTCTTGGTGCAAACCCGGATAATGATGTGCCGGATATTATCCGTACTTATTGTGACCGTATCGCTTTTGCACATGTGCGGAACGTAAAGCATTTCCCGAACGGGGACTTTACGGAGGCTTCCCATCGTGACTGTGACGGGGATGTGGGAATCCTGGAAATTATGCGCGCATATCATGACTGCGGATATGAGGGCTATATACGTCCGGATCATGGCCGCCATATCTGGGGGGAGAAATGCCGTCCGGGTTATGGCCTTTACGACAGGGCGCTTGGTATTATGTATCTGTGGGGCTGCTGGGATATGCTGGAACGAGAGGCAGGCAAAGCGTAATAAGTGTGAAAAGAAGCTCTAAGGCGTCAAAGTACGCCGCCTAAGAGCTTCTAGGATTTGCCATACGTAGCATTGCAAATCCATTTCACACGGAAGAACGCCGGAAAGGCGGCGTTCTTCCAGGTTTTTCATGGCCAGGTTTGTGCTGCTGCGGCATGTTGGTTAATGTGAAATCAGAGATTTGCCTGCGGGAGCGGGCGTATGGGAATTAATGTGAAGAGAAGAAAGGATGGGATTGATATGATGGATTTACCGTTGAATGTGGATTTTACAGGGAAAGTGGTAGTGGTGACAGGCGCGGGCGGCGTGCTTTGCGGGACTATGGCGAAGGCTTTTGCACAGGCTGGCGCAAAAGTGGCGGCGTTGGATTTGAATGAGGAAGCAGTGAAAAAACTGGCAGATGAATGTAAGGCGGAAGGATTTATCTGTGAGGGGTATAAAGCGAATGTACTGGAGCCGGAGGCTTTGGCGGAAGTTCATAAGCAGGTGTTGGCTGATTTGGGGCCGTGTGATATTCTGGTAAACGGGGCAGGGGGGAATAACCCGAAAGCAACAACGGATAATGAGTACCAGCACGAAGCAACAGAAGGGCAGAAGACATTCTTTGATTTGGATGCGGGCGGCGTAGACTTTGTATTTAAGCTTAATTTCCAGGGGACACTTCTTCCTACACAGACTTTTGCAAAGGATATGGCAGAGCGGAAGTCAGGATGCATCCTGAATATTTCTTCTATGAACGCTTATATTCCTTTGACGAAGATCCCGGCGTACTCGGGTGCGAAAGCGGCAGTGTCCAACTTTACCCAGTGGCTGGCAACGCACTTTGCAGGGACAGGAATCCGCTGCAACGCCATTGCTCCCGGTTTCCTGGTATCCAACCAGAACCGTGCGCTTTTGTTCAATGAGGACGGGACGCCGACAGCGCGTTCTAAAAAAATCCTGAGCGGGACGCCGACCGGACGTTTTGTGGACAGCGAGGAGCTGCTCGGCGGTGTGTTCTTCCTGTGCGATGACAAGGCGGCAAGCGCGATTACGGGTGTTGTCCTTCCGATTGACGCAGGGTTCTCGGCGTACTCCGGGGTATAAACGTGAAAAGAAGCTCTAAGGCGTCAAAGTACGCTGCCTAAGAGCTTCTAGAGCGTGGAAGAACGCAAAGCGAAGTGTCGCTTTGCGTTCTTCCGGGTTATTTATGATTGGGTTTGTGCTGCCGCGGTGCGGCAGCATGTCCAAAAAAGCGGGTATTCTTCCAAGCTCCTTTCCTTATTTATAATGTTGCAGAGTTTTTCAAGGAGATATTTTCAATAACGCATTGGTGTTCTTTCTTTTCGGTATCGTAACTAATGCCGACGGCAAGAATATTTTCTACGTTTTCTTTCTGCAGTTTTTCACAATATTCCTTTTCTATAATTTGGGCAATTGCCGCTTCGGGCGTATCGTTGGCTTTTAGTTCGAGGATGATGCCCGGCATGTTTTTCCGCCTGGGGTGGAAGATAAAATCTGCAAAACCTTTGCCGCTTTTTTCCTCACGCTCTATCCGGTATTTATTCCGGGCAGAAAGATAGGCAAGTGATATTACACAGGATAAACTGTTTTCGTCATTGTACTTTAAGATTGGCAGTTCGCTATTGTGGATAGTATGGAGGTAGGCTGCTACGGCTTTGCCGTTTTTATCCAAAGTGGCAAATAATATCTTATCAGAATTCCGGACAAGTTTGGCAACATCTCCGAAATCATCGTCCTTTAATGCCTTTTGGAATTCCGGCATAAGTTCCCTGTTTGGTATCCGCAGGGTTCCGTCATGGTATGACAGCAGGCCATAGATAATCATGGCGGAGTAAATTTCGTCTCTGTTTTCGGGAGGCTTCTGCCCTGCGGAATATTCTTCTTCGATATTGATTCTGACAGGTATGTCATTAACCATTTGGACAATATCGTCACGTACTTCGCCAATATTGTATTTCAGGAAAAACAGGACTTCATCCATTTTGCCTGTTTTGGTCCAGTAGCTCTGGCAGTATCCGTTCCTGAATGCCAGGACAACGGAACGCGGGTTGTAGATTCCTTCGCCGGAGGAGGCCTGATAGCCGTTATACCAGCCGCGGATTGCGGTAAGCGATACTTTGGTCTGTTTCCGGCACAGCATTTCTACTTCATCCTCTGTAAAACCGAAGTACTTTTCAAAGAGACGGTCGTTGAGCATTGTATATTCGTCAAACATGTTGAGTGCCGAACCGGTACTGTATTTTTTAATGGGTAAAACACCTGTCATATAGGTAAGCGCTACATAGGGTTTATCTTTGAGCAGATTTCGGAGGAACTCCAGGAAATCATTATGGTGTTCGGGGAATAGTTCATGGCTGAAAATGTAGTCCCACTCATCGATGAGAAAGAGGAACTGTTCGCCTGTAGCAGAGAGCATATCAGCAATGCTGCCGGAGTTATTTCCGGAAAGTCCGGGGTATGCTTCTTTCAAATCATTTTCCAGGGTATCCAGGATAAGCCCAATATAGTCTTCATAAGTTTTCCGCCTGTCGGGAAGACGGTTCAGGCACAGGCTGATGATATTATATCGGTTCCGGTGTGTCAGATAGGTTTCGGCCTGGCTTGCTTTCAGGCCGGAAAATAATTCCGCTGAATCGTATGCCCTGCCATAGTATGCTCCAAGCATATTGAGGATGGAGGTTTTGCCAAAACGGCGCGGTTTCGTAATGCAGATATATCGGTTTTTGATATTGATCCGTTCATTGATAATTTCTATAATCCCGGATTTGTCCACAAAGAACCTGTCATGGGCTAACATTTGGAAATCTATGTATGGCGCCCGGGTATTCAGGAATATGGCCATGGCAATCCTCCTTTTGTTTTTGTAGCTTCATACTACCATAAAGTTTCTGGTTTTACAAGAAGGGAGCGGGCCATGAAGGGGCATTTTTTGGCATAAAGGTTACAGTTCACTCCCAATGTCATTAACTTAAGAAAAAAATGCTGTCAAACGCAA
>CANDKY010000148.1 GCA_947385425.1 uncultured Lachnospiraceae bacterium
GAACGGCGCAGACACCTGCCCAGCCAGTTATCCGGCGGACAGCAGCAGAGGGTGGCAATCGGGCGGGCGTTGATCACACGTCCGTCGCTGATCCTGGCCGATGAACCGACAGGAAACCTTGACACGCAGAACAGCAGCGAGGTGATTGCCCTGCTTAAAGAAGCGTCAAGGAAATATGAACAGACGATTATTATGATTACCCACAGCCGCAGCATTGCACAGACCGCAGACAGGGTTTTAAACGTATCGGACGGGGTACTGACTGATTTGGGGAGGTGTGGCGAATGAAAAGCTATCTTAGCCTTGTACCTATTTCAGCCCGTGCACACAGGCGTCAAAGCCGTATGACACGTATTTGTATTGTGCTTGCAGTTTTTCTTGTCACATCTATTTTTTCTATGGCGGAGATGTGGATTCGGGCGGAGCAGACAGCCATGGTAAATAAGCATGGGAATTATCATATCATACTTCAGGATGTGCAGGCTGATACAGCCGGGCAGATCAGGCAGCGTTCCGACATAGCGGCATTTTCCGAATATGGAGATATCAATGTAGATGCGGACCGGGGTTACGATATCAATGGGAAAAATGTGGTTTTATATGGCGTTGAGGAAACGTATCTTAACAATATCATGAATTACCCGGTTGAAGGCAGTTATCCCCAAAATGACAATGAGATTGCCCTCAGCGCTGATGCAAAAGAACTGTCCGGATTCAGCATAGGTGACAATATTACCTTAAATACACCTTCGGGAAATGCTGCCTTCACGGTATCGGCTTTTTATACGGATGACGCGGAATTTAACGAGCGTATTGACGGATATTGCGCATATATGGGCCAGGCTGCATTTGGGGCAATCTGTGATCTGAATGGGGAAGACTTAAGTCCGAAATATTATATTCAATTTACTAAGGACGCCAATCTGCGGAAGGTAATTACAGACATAAAGGAACAATATGGACTTCAGGATGAAAATATAGATGAGAATACGGCTGTTCTTGGACTGACAGGAGCAAGCAGCAATGAAACCGTAAAGAACTGGTATTCTCTGGCCGCTGTCTGTTTCCTGTTGGTATTGATTTCGGGTATTCTGATGATTTCAAGCTGTATGAACAGCACCGTTGCGCAGAGGACAAGGTTCTTTGGAATGATGCGGTGCATTGGCGCAAGCAAAGAACAGATTGTACGTTTTGTAAGGCTGGAAGCCCTGAACTGGTGCAGGAGCGCCATTCCGGAAGGGTGCCTCTCTGGGGTGGCAGTATGCTGGGTTCTGTGCGCAGTCCTCCGTTTGGTTGTCAAGGGGGAGTTTGCGGATATGCCGCTTTTCGGAGTGAGTGTGAGCGGTATTGCCTGCGGAATCGCCGTTGGGATTATTACAGTGTTTATGGCGGCGCATTCCCCTGCCAGGCAGGCTGCGAAGGTTTCTCCGATAGCGGCAGTGTCCGGCAATATGGAAATGACAAAAACGGTCAGACATGCGGCAAATACGAAACTTTTTAAAATTGAAACATCACTGGGCATTCACCATGCAACAGCGGCGAAGAAAAATCTTTTTCTCATGACAGGCTCATTTGCTATTACAATTATCCTGTTTCTTGCTTTTTCAGCCTGCCTTGATCTTGTACACAGGCTGCTTCCTGCAGTGAGCAACTTTTCGCCGGATGTGGCGATTACAAGTCAGAAGGACGCCAATTCCATAGACATGGGCCTTACGCAGCAGCTCGACGAAATACCGGGCGTGGAAAATGCGTTTGGCACGATGTATAAAATAGAGCTTCCGGTTAAGATAGATGGAAAGGAAGCAGTGATTGATCTGGTGTCCTATAATGAATTTATGATGGAAAAATATAAAAAATCTGTGGCAAGCGGAAATCTGTCAAAGGTTTACGGAGATTCCGGTTATGTGTTTACTATTTTCAGCGACGACAGCCGGCTTGACGTGGGAGACAAAATAGAGATAGATGGCAATGAGCTTGAGATTGCATGTGTTGTATCGGAAGGTGTTGGAAGCGTCAGCGGTTCGCCGGTAATCGTCTGCTCTGAAGAAACGTTTATGCGCCTGACCGGAGAACAGGGATATATGATGATAAATATCATACTTGCAAAAGGCGCATCAGAGGAGGATGTAGATAAAATCCGCAGTCTGGCTGGCAGCGATTCCTTCATAGACCGCAGGGAAGAAGAACTTGAGGTATACAGCAGCTATTGGGTATTCCGTCTGGCGGCATATGGGTTCCTTGCAATTATTTCTTTCATAACAGTGCTCAATATTATGAACAGCGTTTCCATGGGCGTGTCTGCGAGAATCAGGCAGTATGGCGCAATGCGGGCAGTCGGTATGGAGGGGCGGCAGCTTACCAAAATGATTATGGGCGAGGCTGTCACGTATGCTTTTTGCGGAACGGCTGTCGGGGTTACGATTGGGCTGATGTTCCATTATCTGATTTATGCAACGATTGTTGTTACTCACTTTGGCGGGGCATGGAAAGTTCCGTTTTCAACAGTTGGGATTATATTACTTTTAGTTTCCGTATCGTGTGTCGCAGCGGTGTATGCCCCCGCGAAACGGATTCGCAACATGGCAATTACCGCGACAATCAATGAATTGTAAAAAAGGAGAAGAATGAAATAAAAAGATTAATGATTATGTGCTGTATTTTGGCAGGCATCTTGCTCTTAGCTGTTTGTTCAGCAAACGGAATCATCGGTAACGGACGGAAAATTTTCATTTTTACTTGTATTTCGAAGAGGGAGGTGGTATAATACATTTCGTGGTACTTGACCATTTCTCCCCTAATTGGTCAGTAGCATTCGGGACGCTGGGAGCTGTATCTTCCAGCGTCCTGTTTTTATGCACAGCCCCATGCAGAGGAAGTATGCCGTGTTTATGAAAAATTAATATTTTTTTGGACTTAAAGGTATAATTGTGTTATGATAAATGTGGTTCCTGCGAATGGAGGGGCTTATATTTGCATTTTACATACAAAAAATGTTCTGCGAGGAGGAAAAGCTATGAAAACAAAGTTTGGTGTGAAAGAGGTAGTGGCAGTCGGTATCGGCGCTGCATTGTTTGTGGCATTGACGCAGGTGCAGATCCCTTTGGGAATTCCGAATACTGCATTGCAGCCGAGGGCGGCGTTGCTGGCATTTTTATCGGCAGTGTTCGGGCCGGTAGTCGGGGCGGCAGTGGGAGTCATCGGCCATGCGCTGGGTGATATGTTTTTTTACGGGAGCGCATGGTGGAGCTGGGTCTTCCCGGAGGCTGTCTTTGCCGTTGCGGTAGGTGCATTTGCAAACAAATACGGGGTCAGGGAAGGGGCTTTCGGCAAGAAGGAAATTATCCTTTTTAATGTGGCGCAGGTAGTCGGAAATGCGGTTGCATGGATTGCGGTGGCGCCCGTCCTTGATATCCTGATTTATAAGGAGCCGGCGGGCAAGGTATTTGTGCAGGGGCTGGGCGCATGGCTTGGAAACATACTTATTATCGCGCTGCTCGGGACATTGCTGACGGCGGGTTATGCTAAGGTAGGGGCGAAGTCTTCCAGCCTGTCAAAGGAAGATTAGGAATTTCGGATGAAAGGTGTACGGAACATACAGGAACCGGGGTATGCGCAGGCCATATTCCGGTTCAGGCGCCCGCAGGGGGCGGGCAGATAGGAGTTAAGCACATATGACGCCAGTAATTGAGTTTAAAAATTATACTTTTAAATACAGGGCGCAGAAGGAGCCGACACTCCGGGATATCAATCTGGCAATTTATCCCGGGGAAAAGGTGCTGATCGTAGGGCCATCCGGTTCGGGCAAATCAACGATTGCCCATTGCATCAACGGGTTGGTCCCGTTTTCCTATGCAGGGGAGAGCAGCGGGACGTTGCGTGTAAAGGGGGAAGATCCGGCAAAGCTTGGTATCTTCGGCATGTCAAAGATAGCGGGGACAGTACTGCAGGATACCAACGGACAGTTTATCGGGCTGACTGTGGCGGAGGATATTGCCTTTGCCCTGGAAAATGATTTGGTGCCTCAGGATGAAATGTTTGACCGTGTCAGCCAGGTGGCGGATGTGGTTGAAGTGGCCTCTTTGCTGGGACACGCGCCCTGGGAACTTTCGGGCGGGCAGAAGCAAAGGGTATCGATGGCGGGCGTCATGGTAGATGATGTGGAAATCCTCCTTTTTGACGAACCCCTGGCCAATCTGGATCCTGCAACGGGCAAACGTGCCATTGACCTGATAGATAAAATCAGCAGGGACAAAAAGACGACGGTCATTATCATAGAGCACCGCCTGGAGGATGTGCTGTACCGGGATGTGGATCGTATTGTGGTGGTGGGCGAAGGGCGCATTGTGGCGGATGAGAAACCGGATGTGCTCTTAACCGGGAATGTGCTGAGGGAGCAGGGGATCCGGGAGCCGCTCTATGTGACGGCGTTGAAACATGCGGGGTGTGTGCTGGCGGCAGAGAGCAGGCCGCAGCATATTGAAACCATGCAGTTGGATCCGTATAAGGAACAGATGAAGCAATGGTTCCGGGAAGTGGGTTACGAGAAGGCGCAAAAGGCAGACCGTACCGTACTGTCTGTAAAGGACCTGTACTTTTCCTATGTAGAAGGCAGCCCGGTATTGCAGCATATCCATTTCGATATCAGGAAAGGGGAAATGGTCAGCATAGTCGGGAAAAACGGCGCAGGGAAGTCTACCCTGGCGGGAATTATCTGCGGGTTCCTGCAGCCTGCAAGGGGAACGCTCCTGCTCAACGGGGAGGATATTTCCGGGATGTCCATCAAGGAGCGGGGGGAGAAGATCGGTTTGGTCATGCAAAGCCCCGGGCAGATGATATCCAAGCCTATGATTTATGATGAAGTAGCGCTTGGGCTTACGGTACGCGGTGTGCCGGAGGAGGAAACCAGGGAACGCGTGTACCGGGCTTTAAAGATATGCGGGCTGTATCCGTTCCGTAACTGGCCGGTATCGGCATTGAGCTACGGGCAGAAGAAAAGGGTGACAATCGCCTCCATTTTGGTGATGGATCCGGAAATCATTATCCTGGATGAGCCGACGGCAGGGCAGGATTACCGGCATTATACGGAAATTATGGAATTTTTGAAGGAGATCAATGAAAAATATGGAATTACCATATTGATGATCACCCATGATATGCATCTGATGCTGGAATATACGGACAGGGCGATCGTGATTTCGGACGGGCATTTGCTGGCGGATGACACACCGGCCAAAGTGCTGACCGATGAAGTGATAGCGGATAAGGCTTATCTGAAAAAGACATCCCTGTATGATCTGGCAGTGAAATGCGGCATTGGAAGCCCGTCGGAATTTGTGGAGCGGTTTATCCATTTTGAAAGAGAAAGCGGGGAAGGGAGGGGCAGCCATGGCGAGGATATTGACTTATGAGGATAAGGATACATGGATCCACCGGCTGAGCGGTGTGACCAAACTGGTTTTTTTCCTGCTGTGGACAATGACCAGTATGCTTTCTTATGACACGCGGGTATTATCCGCGATGATGGTGGGAAGCCTGGTTATTTATAAAATGTCAAAGACAGAGTGGAGACAGGTAGGGACGGTACTGAAATTCATCCTGTTTTTTCTGGTGATCAACCTGATTGCCATTTTCCTGTTTTCCCCTTATGAGGGTGTGGGGATTTACGGCAGCCGGTCGGATTTGTTCCACTTGTTTGGGGACTATTGGGTGACAAAGGAACAGCTTTTTTATGAATTAAATGTGATGATGAAGTATGTGACGATTGTCCCGGCTGTATTTATGTTTGTGGTGACAACGAACCCCAGCGAGTTTGCGGCATCGTTAAACCGTATAGGCATCAGTTATAATATCGGGTACTCCGTAGCGATTGCCCTCCGTTACATACCGGATGTGCAGGATGATTTCTCCAAGATACGCAACGCGCAGGAGGCGAGGGGGATAGAGATGTCAGGGAAAGCCTCCTTTTTCAGCAGGATAAAAAACACGGCTGCAATTATTTTCCCTTTGATTTTTACCAGTATGGATCGTATTGATGTGGTCAGCAGCGCCATGGAACTGCGCGGGTTCGGAAAACATAAGAAACGCACATGGTATATGGGGAGAAAGCTGGAAAAGGCTGATTACATAACATTGGCGGTTACTGTGCTGCTGTCGGCGCTGTTTTTATTCATCACGTTCCGGGACGGGAGCAGGTTCTACAACCCGTTTGCAGGTTAAGGAAAATAAAACAGCGCCAACAGTTCCGGAGCGGAACTGGAAAAACAGCGCAGGAACAGTTGGCGCCCCAGAAGAAAAACGGCCCATGTATTTAGGGCAGATTTTCTTCTGCCGGGTTGGGCGGCAACAGTTGCGGAGCGGAACTGGAATAGGAGGCTAAGTGGAGAAGGCAGGTATTATTTTGGAGGGAGGCGCCATGCGCAGTATGTTTTCGGCAGGGGTGCTGGACTTCCTTTTGGACAGTGGGATTGAGATACCGAATGTATTGGCAGTGTCCGCGGGGGCTTATTCCGGTATGAATTATGTATCGGGGCAGAAGGGGCGCGTGATGGACGCGGTCATCAGGCCGCTGGAAAAGGAAAAATATATGGGGGTTGGCACTTTTCTGAGGAAGGGTACTTTCTTTGATATGGATCTGCTGTTCGATACCATACCAAAACATATAGCGCCTTTTGATTTCCGGTCTTTTTCCGGATCGGCCAAACGGTTTATAACGAGCACGGTGAACTGCCTGACAGTGGAAGCGGTGTACTTCGATGAATTTGCGGACGAAGATATTTTCCTGAAGATATGCAGGGCGGCAAATTCCCTTCCTTTTATTGCGCGGATAACGGAAATAGGCGGTGTGCCGATGCTGGACGGGGGAATGGCGGATGCGCTTCCGCTGGGGAAAGCACTGGAGGAGGGATGGAGGAAAATTGTGGTAGTAGTTACAAGAAATACCGGGTATCGGAAAAAGCAGAGGTATTTTTATCTTGCCATGCTCAGACTGGTTTACCGCAAGTATCCCCAATTTGTGCGGATGATGAAGAAAAGGGCGGGGAAGTATAACCGGTCTTTGGATTTGTTAAAGCAGTTGGAAAAGGAAGGAAGGGCATTCATACTGCATCCGGCGGAGCATATACGTCTGATGAATAATGAGGCAGATGCGGACAGGCTGCGGGAATATTACCGGCATGGGTATGAGAGGGCGGAAGAAAAAGAGGAGGAATTGAGGGAGTTCCTTTTTGAGAATTGAAATTAACGGAAGCGGGTCGGTTTACAGGGACTGCCTGCATATTGGCTTCCAGGGATTGGGGGCTGATATGCAGGCAGTGTTTTTGTGAAAAGAATATCCGGGTAAAACGATGCAGAAATGATGCAAAAATGATGGCATTCTGACGCATCAGCCGTATAAACTAAGAAGGATGTTTTATCGGCGGCCGGATGGTATGGCCCGTACACGGTTTTTCAGAAAGGGATGGCAGGGATATGAAAGAAATGGTCGGGAAATATATGGCGTTTACTTTACTTATTGTGTGTGCAGTCTGCGGGAGCATAGGAGCGGGAAGCTTTGCAAAGGGGAAGGGGGAGGAAAGGATCGGGGCAGGAAAGGATGCAGGCGCTGCAAAAGGGCAGCCGGATATTGTCACGGAGGGAGAGTCTTACGCATATGTGCAATTAAAAAGGGAAGATTGTCAAATTTTGCTGGTCACGGACGGGACTTACGGGTATAATGGATTAGAAGCCAGTTTTCACAGTGAGGTTTACAGGCAGGATGCCGACGGAAACTGGCAGTGGCAAGGGATAATAGCAGGGAGTGGGACGGCGTATCCGATCCGCTGTGATAAAAATGGGATTTATGTTACGGGCGGGCACTTCGCGGCATATTATTCTGTGGACAGGGAAAGTATGCTTCTTGTGTGTGAGGAGTATGCGTCAGAAACATTTGATGAAAACGGAAACGCAACTTATGTTTATGCGGAAGACGGTAAAACAGAGCGGTTAGTGGAGGGCAACAGTCATCTGACCGCTATGTTTGACCGGTATGAACAGGCAGAGCTAGTAGGTTTCCGCAGGGTGGAAAAGAAAGATGGAGAAAAGTAACGGGAGTATTCTGGTGAAGGTGATCCGAAGTTTACGGTGGGGAATCGTGCTGGTTTTCTGTCTTGTGGTTTTTGTGGCAGGTGCAGGAAAGCTGATGGAGTGGATGCTGCGGCAGAGCGCCGGCACCGCCAGGGAAGAGGAAAAGCCGGATATAGAAGAGGAGTTTGCGCAGCAGGCGGAGGAGATCAGGCAGTGGGCGGCGAGGGAGAAAGGATTGGCTGAGGAAGCCCTGGAAGTACAGTGCCAGGGGTTGGAGGCTTCCTTTTCTTACGGAGGGGAAACTCTTGTGATGACAGGTTATCCGCTGGAAAGCGGGATCAAAGTGACAGGGCATCTGCTGGAGGAAGAGGAGGGCTTTGCGGGGGATCCTGCAATGAATGCGGTAATGAATGCTGCGGAGGGGGCCGCAGGGGATACCGGTGCGGGGACGGCCGCGGTAAATCCTTTGCTGGAGCCGAATGGCCTGTGGGATTATGGAAGACTGTGGGAGTACTGCGGAGATATATTAGGGGAAAGCGACGGTAGGGAATGGCATCACGATACGTATCCGCTGCTGGCTGATCCGGGAGAACAGGCGGTGGTTTTGCTTTATCGGACATCGGGGGGAGAGGATGGCTGCCTGTACCTGACGGATACTATCGTACTGCGCCTTGTTATGGGGAAGGAAGAGAGAGAGGCAGGCAGGCTGGAGGAAGCGAAGGCATATCTGGAGGCCGTTGCAAATATGCAGAAATTTGTAAAAGGGATAGAGCAGCCGGAGAAAGTGGCGGCGCGGTGGGATTCCCTCTGGACAGGGGCCTTCCGTAAATTGTGTGCGGGGAAGGTGCCGTATGAGGACATCGGCTGGGCGGATGAAAAGGTACGGGAAGCGATCGTATGGCAGATAAAGGGAACGCAGAGGCATGCCCTGGTATCAAGGGAAGAAGTCATGGGGGTAGAGGCACTGCGCATATCAGGTGCGGAGGAGGTGGGGAGTTTCCGGGATTTCAGGTATATACCGGACTTGCATAGTTTATCGGTATCTTATCGGGAGCCGGGGGAGGCGGAAATATCGGGATTTTTGGGACAGTTGCCTTTGCTGCCTGATTTAACCGGGTTGGAAATACGGAATGCAGGTCTGCAGGATTTGTCTTTTGCAGAGAATATGGCCGGCTTGGAGGAGCTGGTCTTGGACGGCGGGGAAATCCGGGATATATCGCCGTTGGCCGGCTGTACGGAGTTGAGGAGGCTGCAGCTTACGGGAGGGAAAATAAGTGATGTTACTCCGTTAGCCGGGTTACATAAACTGGAATATCTGGTTCTGGACGGCAATGAAGTGGAAAATCTGGAGGGCCTGGGAACATTGGAAAATCTGGCTTATTTAGATATAGCCCATAATCAGGTGGAAGACCTGTCGCCTTTGGCAGGGATGGGGCAGTTGGAGGAGCTGTATGCGGGGGACAACCGTATCATGGATATTACCCCGTTGAAGGAAATGAATAAGCTCCGCTGCCTGTCGCTGAGCGGAAACCGTATTGAGGATATCAGCGTCCTGGCGCAGATGAGAGAACTGGTTTATCTGTGGACGGAGGATAACCGGATTGAAGATTATGCGGCGCTTGAAGAACTGGACAGGTTATACTATTTGAGCATAAGCCATGGTTCCGGGCAGGATGTGGGGAATCTGGCAATGGTCCCTTATTTGGTACTGGCGCCCCGGGCTCAGATACCTGAGGCTGAGGGCGGGGAGAAATTGGCGGAAGCGGGCACAGGAAAAGAGACGGCGGGAGAGGAAAATCCGGGGATGGAAGGCGTGCCGGGGAGCGGAGCTGCGTCGGGGAACATAAATTCCGGATTGGAAGGCGTG
>CANDKY010000149.1 GCA_947385425.1 uncultured Lachnospiraceae bacterium
TCTTTCCCTTTTATCCTATTGCGGAAAATATTGCGCCGCCAAGCCTCCCGCATGTTGAGGAACTGCCGCGAAATAATTTGTGCTGTTTCAGTTCCTAACTGTTCCTTACGTTTGAATTAAGTATATTCACCAAATGTGACCGTTTTGTGATAAAATTATGCGTTTTTTGTTAAAAATCCGTCACCGCCGGCCCGCTGCCCTGTCCCTTCACAAGGGCAAAGGGATTATGGAGTGTTCCAAACCCCCAATCCTTCCGGCCAAGGTACTCACTGCACGCACACACGGGTTCTTCCGTCACCGCAATTTCCCCGTCAACGCCTGCCGCAAGGTAACGTACCGCTGCATGCATATCCGAATCCGCCCGGTGTGTCTCCACTCCGATAAATTCCGCCAGCAGCCCTTCCCGCATCCGATAAAATACCGTACAGTCAATTACCTGCTGCTGCTCCGTTCCGGGCTGAAATCCGTAACAGCGGAAAGAATACCCATACAAATTTTCACCGTTATCCAGAATGTAGCGATAAAACCGCAATCCCCAGCAGTCCCCGCCCAGATACACATCCGCACTGTCCCGTATGCTTCCTTTCACCCCTTCCCAATCGTTTGCAAAGAAATCCCCGGCCTGGTTGGAGGTAACAGAGAAAAAAATGCAGGAGGAGAAAATTGCAGGCTCCGCATCCGCCAGCAGCCAGGTTTCGCTTTCCTCTTTTGACCGGCAGAGGACAGACAGCCCCTTTTCCCCCGCCGTATATGCACCGTAATACACATAGAGCCACCCTGCCTGCTCTTTTTTCGCAAAAGCGGACGCCTTCCGGCTCCCGCCGTTTTCATCGGCTGCCTCAAGGATATAAAATTCCCTCTCCCCCAACGCCCGCAGCAAATAATACGTAAGATGGGGCACTACTATTTTCTCTCCCGGATAAATCAAAATATCTTTTTCTTCCGTTATGGAAAAATCATCTTTTATGGAAAAACCATCTTTACTCACGCAGCTATCGTGTCCGCCGGCAGGACGCTCCGCCAGCAGCTCCCTGTAATAGGTTCCGTCCCCGTAAAAATCCTCCGCGATCTTCCATAAACTGTCCCCTTCCTTCACCTCATATACCTGATCCTCCTCAGGCCCCAGCGAAAGGCTGATATAATCCTCCCCGTCCGTCCCTGCGACCTCCATCCCCTTATACATAGTCCGGAAACCCTCCACCTCCGCAAGGGCCTTCTCTCCATACAAATATTCCTCTATATCCTCCATTTCCTCCCCGGACAGCTTATAAGTCCCGTACTGCCGGTATTTCTGTTCCGTCAGCCCCTGCAGGTAATAACAGTTCCGCACCGTGCCCTCCCCGTCAAATACCCAATTTGCACTCTGGGCAATCCCGAAAACATACCCGGGATCCTTAGCCGATTCCCTGCTTGCCGAACCCGCATGATAACAGTTGGAAATCTCTCCCGTATTATAACCGCTGATTCCCCCCGCTACCCTCTCTTCATTTTCAAAATAATTCAGCCTGATCACATCCGCCTTTTCCGCAAGCAGCAGCACCTCCCCCTTATTGCCGCAGCCTTCTATCTTTCCTGAATTGGCCCCGGCAATCCCTCCCGCTGTCCTTGCACAGGAAACCCTTCCCTCATTCCGGCATTTCTCCAGGCTTCCGTTATTCTTACCCACAATCCCTCCGGCACAGGTTTCGGAAAGGACATCATCCAGATAGCCGTCCCTCCATACTTTAAGGCCGTCTGCGTAAAGCATCACCTCCGCGTGGTTTACGCATCCTGTCACGCTTCCGTCCTTAAAATTTACCGCTGCAATCCCCCCTGCCCGCCATCTCGGGCAATCAATATCCAGCCCCTCTTCTTCCCGCAGGATACAGCGCCCCGCTTCCACGCTTCCCGAAAAGCTGCAGCCCTCTATCACACCGTCATTATAAACCGCAATGCCTGCTGCCATCCCGTCGCCTGCCACAATGCCTTCCAGCGAACAATCCGCAATCCTTCCATAATTATATCCGCAAAGCCCTGCCGCAGGATTCACATAAACCTCTTCCCCATCCTTTTCCCTGTTTTCATATAGCGACGCAAAAAGGGACGCCCTCACTTCCAGATTTTTCAGGCATCCCCCTTCCGCTATTTCCCCAAAAACCGGATGACTGTCAGAATAATAACCAATCAGCGCATACCCGCACCCGTCAAAACAGCCTTCATATTCCGGTATCATGGCATAGGTATTATCCGGCGGGTTCTCCATCCAGTCCTCCCAGGCCGTTATATCGTTCAGGACAATGTCATTGGCCAGTTTTGCATCCAGCCCGGTTTCCCCGTCCCGTACCCTCCTGACAAAACTTTCAAAATCCTCCCTGCCGGATATCAGGCACTCTTTTTCCTCCGGATCTGCCCAGCCTTCCCGGTCCAATATCAGCCGCTCCTTTTCCACCGTGCCTGCACAGCCTTCCCGGTCCAATATCAGCCGCTCCTTTTCCACCGTGCCTGCACAGTTTACCCCGGCCGATACCATATGCCCTGTTCCATTCGGAACCGCTAAATCCTTCCCCGCCTCCGGGACAGGCAGGGCAGAAACCTGGTTCCCCACAGGACAAAACGCCAGGCAGGAATACCCGAAAAAAAGAACTGACGCTGCTGCCAGGCTTAACATACCTAGCACTGAAACCGCTCCATTCCTTCTACTCATCATCCCAATCGTCATCCTCATCCCACTCCGGATACTGCGAAGGCGGCTCCCCCTTGCTCTTAATAATTACCGGCATATCGGTATCCTCTTCCGTTTCCCTCAGAACTTTGCACTGGAACGTCCATTCATCCCCGAAATCAAAAATATACTTAAACTGCTTCCCTTTACAAAGCCCAACTTCCCCCAGCCTGTACCTGTCAGCCGTGCGCAGCCCCGGCTCCACACCATCCGCGTAATAACTGTCCCTGTCACTCCAGGCCCTGTTATCCATAAAAAAGGCATAAGCATGGTCGTCTTCAAAGGAAAAAGCATCCTGGATCACGCCATGCAGCCTGAGCAGAGTGTCATTGGCCGAAATGCGTATATGCCTGTAACAGCCGGCCCCGAGGGAAACACTGATCACATAAGAACCTTTCAGCGCCTTCTTTGTTCTATGAGCCCCTTTTGATGCCTCCGCATCTTTCCCGGCCTTCCCCTTTCCGCCGTCCATTTTCACCAGGCGGGAACCTCCCGCACTTTCCCCGTTCCTGATTTCCGCAAGCTTACGCAGCTTTTCTTCAATTTCCGGAGGGAAACCACCCCGATCTGCCAGCAGTTCCAGCGGTTTTAACAATTCATCCGGAAGCTGTTTTAACTGGCTGTTATCCATTTCCAATATTCTATCCAGCATAAATGCCATACCATTCAGCTTGTCCGACTCATCCTCTTCATCAAAATCCCCGGCAACCCCCATATACTCCAAAAGATCAAACTGCGCATCATACAGATCCGGCAGCTCCTCCTCCATGCAAAGTTCTATTTTCATCCTGCTGCAAAAATCCTTTACAAACGCGTACGAACGCTCGTCCCGCACTTTTATTATGGCAGGACAGACATTTTGCATTAAAAGCGCTTCCATAAACAGCTCCAACAGCTTCCCCGGCTCCTGCTCATAATTCACCACCGGCGATACGGGCAGGATAAAATGGTCGGCTCCGTCCACTGCCAGGAAAACAACAGGAAAAAACGGGATTTCCTCCCCCGGCTCTTTCACCGGGCGGTTCAGCCGCATTATCCCGCATTCCCATTCCCCTGACTTGGCAATCTTCTTTAATCTGGCAATGTTAATATCGTTTACGGCCTCCGGCTCCGGCCATTTTTCCTCCGTTTTCCCGGGGAGCCGCGTCTTTTCCAACACATATCCGCCGTCCCGCTGTACCAGCACCGGCACTTCTTCTGTTTCTTCCCCAATCGGCACAATGCCAAGTTCCTTTGCCGTCTTTTCCTTTAACAGCCCGGAAACCTCCAGCGCTGCAGCCAGGGCTTCGCAAAGTTCCTCCTGTTCCTCGTCAGTCTGCAAATGCCAGGGAAAACGGTAGGGCAGGTACTTTATAAAATGCGGGTACGCGTTCTTCCCGGACAATCTTATCCCGTGTGCGCGGGCATATTCTTTCGTCTCCTTACGTTCCTCCTCCGACAGATCGCCCCTGCTTTCAAAAGCACAATGCAGGCAGCATTGTTTCATGGAATGCTCCTCGCTTTCAAAAGAGGGCAATAGAAAAGGATCTGCTTCCAATATCGAACGGAAACTGTGAAACCCTTCCTCCCCGATATACAACCCCAGGGCGCAATACTCTCCCATACTCCCCATAATGCTGATGTAGCCTGTCTCCCCGTTCCTCAGCCTTACGGCAAATACACTTGTATCCCGCAGTCTCTCCCACAGCTTTGTTTTTTTATAGCTAAATGCAAGTTCAAATAATTTATCCGAAATCATTTTTTGTCCGTCTCCCTCCTTCGCCTCAACCTATTATACCAATTTCTTGCCGCAAATATCATTCAGGCAGCATTTCTCACAATATGGCTTTGTCCTTGCCGTGCAGATCTCCCTGCCATGGCAGACCAGCCTGTGGCAAAAATCGCTTCCTTCTTCCGGCGGTATCAGCTTCCAAAGCGCCATCTCCACTTTTTTCGGCTCCTTTACCCCATCCACAAGCCCCATGCGGTTCACAAGGCGGATACAATGGGTGTCTGTCACGATAGCAGGCTTTCCGAAAACGTCCCCCATAATCAGGTTCGCACTCTTCCTTCCCACCCCGGGCAGCTTTAACAGCTTGTCAAAATCATCCGGCACCTTACCCTTATAATCATCCCGCAGGATTTTCATGCAGGCACTGATATCCCTGGCCTTGCTGTGTCCCAGGCCGCACGGCTTCACGATCTTTTCTATTTCCTCTACCGGTGCGTCTGCCAGGGCATCCACATCCGGAAACCTGGCATACAAATCTTCCACTACGACATTCACTCTTGCGTCCGTACACTGTGCCGCAAGGCGCACACTCACCAGAAGTTTCCACGCCTGGTTATAATCAAGGGTACACCCTGCATCCGGGTACTCCTTTTTCAGCCTCCCGATGATTTCAAGCGCCAGCTCTTCTTTTGTCATTTTGTCCTCCTATTCCAGTACCGTCTCCGCCCGGTAAGCCACCGTTTGTTTCCAGTTCCGCCGGATCCCCTTACCTCTCGTCCTTCGTCTTCCCGTATCCCATGGATGCATCTATTCCTTCGCTGGAACGTATCCGTCCCGTCTGTTCCCAGTAATCCTTGTTCATCGTACATTTTATCACCAGCCTGGGCGGAAGGCTTCTGTAATGTTTCCCAAGTAAAAAACCCATATACCTGTATGCAGTCCCTATGTACAGCGCCGGAATCATCCCCTTCTTCTTTACCTTCCATAAATGCACCGAGGCAGCTTTTAACAACTGTATCCCCTCCCCTTCCGAGGACAGCCCTTCAAATACCTCCGGATGATCCGCCTGGGAAACCCCCAGGTCAAAATTGCGGTGGAACTGCTGGGTAAAAGTATAGTTGTGGGAATGGAACACCCTTGCCCTGGCCGTGTATGAAATCCGGTATCCTGCTTTCATGGCTGTAGCCGCATATACCATGTCTTCATTAAAAATAGCATGTTTTATGAAGCCTCCCAGCACATCGTAAATTTTCCTGTCATATGCCGCACATACATTCGAGCAGAAATAAGCCTTAATGCCCAGTTCTTCCACATCTTCCCGGGACTTTATCCTGCTCTCCTCCGGGTAATTAAAGGCCCTGTTGAAACGCTCTATCTCATTGCTCTCCTCCCCCGCCAACTGCCTGGCAAAAGATACTGCAACCCCTTCCTCTTCCAACGGAGCCACCAGATATTCCACCAGGTGCTCATCCTCCGGAATGGCGTCCTGTGTCATCATAATAAAAACCGATGCCTCCGACTTCTCCACCCCGCGCCTTCTCGTCCTCCCGTGGTTAAATTCCCGTTTTGACAAATGGGTAACGTAAACATTACGGTATTTTTCCAAAAAGGAAGTGCCATAGATCAGCCGCTCAAAATACTTCTGCTCCGTATTCATCAAAATAATCCGGTTTACCGGAACAGTCTGCTTCTCCAGCCTTTCGATTAAAGTCAGAAAACTCTTGTCCGGTTTATAAACCGGTATAATAACATCCACTGCCATACCTGCCTCCATGCCTTCACAGCACAAAACAATCATGAAATATAAACCTTAAAACGAAAAGGACCCCTGACAGGCCCTTTTACCTGAATTTTATCTGAAAATTCATTTCCCAATTCCGTGCGTCCGCTTTGTCCGTTTACCAATCTCTACTTTAAATAAGAAGCCGTATCGCTTTTAATCTTTTCGCTGTAAGCCTGTACATCGGAAGACGCCGTATAATTCTCATCAAACAGGAAACTATGCAGCCATTCCACATTCTCCTTCAAATCTACCGGAATGACACAACTCCCCTTCGAGCCGATCGTCCCCGTCGTCCGGTACTCTTCGTTAGGGAAACCCGCCTGCTCAACAATATTATAATTGCCCACATTCCCTAACAGTTCTACAATTTCCGTTAAATCCAACGACGTATATACCTCATTAAATACCTTATTGGCTATTTCATTCAGCGTAGCGGGGGATGCCTTCTTTGCCTCGTCCGCCACGGCCATCAGCACTTCCCTCTGCCGTTCTGTCCGCTTGAAATCATCGCCTGCCGTGTAACGGATGCGGCAGTATGCCGTAGCCTGCAGGCCGGTCAGCCTCTGGTAGCCCGTCTGTGTCAGTTCCTTATACTCCCTCTTCAAATCCTGCGCCATCGTGAATTGGTAACTGTTCAAATGATTGATTTCCGCCTCATCCACATCGATCATCACACCGCCCAGGGCGTCTATCGTATCCGCAAGCCCTGCAAAGCCTACTGTCACAAAATCCGTAATGTTCATATCCAGATTCATATTCAGCATACTGATTGCCATCTCAGGCCCGCCCTTGGCATATGCGGAATTACATTTGTTATAAGAATCATTGCTCAAATTCAGATAGGTATCACGGTATACCGACACCAGTTTGCATTCCCCTGTATCCTGATTAATGGAGGCAATCATTATCGTATCGCTCCTTGTATTTTTTGCCAGGGCACCCGTAGTGGAATCCACGCCGAACAGGGCAATATTGCGGTAGCCTTTCATCTTTGTCGTTTCTTCCCTCTCCTTTACCTCCGGGTTAATGACAATATCCTCTTCCTTCATATCATGCTTCCCCACTTTTCCCCCCTGCACGACACCGTAGAGGACAAAAACCATAATCAAAAGCACAAAAACTTCCACAATCAATAAAATAATTTTATTCCTTTTCCTCCTCGCCCTCTCTTTCGCCGTCAGCTTCCTGCCGCTTTCTTTCTTTTCCTTCGATTTCTCCGCCATAATAATTCTCCCTTATCTTTCTACAACATAGCCATAACCCCGCACTGCCGGCAAAACGCCAAATCTGCGGCACTGCGGGTACACCCCGGCTTTCCCCAGATGCCTGCGACGGCACAAAAAGCCGGTATCCGACTGGCGTTAAAAGCCGTGCACGGCACCCGGCCTGCTTCGCCGCCCGTAGGAATAAAGATTAATTAATATGCATTCTTGTTTATAAACCCTTTAAAAATCGTTAAAAACATGATCTTAAAATCCATGCCCATCGTCCAGTTCTCAATATAAAAAATATCGTACTCTATCCGCTTGCGTATCGAAGTGTCCCCCCGGTAGCCATTGATCTGCGCCCACCCGGTAAGCCCCGGGCGGACTTGATGCTTTATCATATATCTGGGGACTTCTTCCTTGAATTTCTCCACAAACAAAGGCCGCTCCGGCCTGGGGCCCACCAGACTCATCTCCCCTACCAATATATTAAACAACTGAGGCAGTTCATCCAGGCTGGTCTTGCGCAGGATTTTCCCTATCCGCGTCACTCTCGGATCATCCTTTACCGTCCACGCCTTCTGCTCCTGGGAAGGCTTCTGCAGTTCCATAGTACGGAACTTGTACATCTGGAACGGCTTATTATGCAGCCCTACACGCTCCTGCTTGAAAATAACCGGTCCGGGGCTGGAACATTTCACCAGCACGGCAGTAAGCAGCATAATCGGTGATGCGGCAATCAGCCCGCAAAGGGAACCCACGATATCCACGGCCCGCTTTGCGATCCAATTCAGCGTATTGGTCAGCGGCACATACCGGATATTGATAACCGGAAGCCCCATCAGATCCTCCGTGTACGGCCTGCTGGGCACCAGGCTGTTATAATCCGGTATGAATTTGGTATGAACACCGGATTTTTCGCACAAATCCACAATACGCTCCAAACGGTTATAATCCTCCAGGGCTAAAGTAACCGCAATTTCATCCAGCTTATTTTCCGGCAGGATATAAAGCAGGTTCTCTATCCTGCCTAACACCTTCACGCCCTTGTACAAAGTACCGCTTGGCACCCTGTCGTCCAAAATCCCCCTCACCACATATCCCCACTGGGGATTTGCATTGATCCGGGTAATATATTCTTCCGCAGCGCGGGAATAGCCAATCAAAAGTACGTACTTAAGATTATACCCATTTTTGCGGAAATATTGCAGCATGTTCCTGATCAACATCTTGGATAAAGATGCCATAAAGATATTGATAAGGTAAAACAGGCCGACCAGCATACGTGAAAAATTTTCTATTTTCAATGCAAACAAAACCACCATAAACAGCATGATTCCCGCCGTATTCACCGTGATAATGCTTGCTATTTCATGCTTCCTGCGGGTTGTCCTCTTTGGCGTGTACATATTAAAAAAATAGTACAGCAGGAGATAACCCGGGACAATATAGTAAAGCGCACTGAAATATACCGCTGTGGATAAAGCCGTAACCCCCGGCTCTGTATCCGCAAAAGGAGTCTCAAACTTTATCAACCACGCCAGCAAATAAGAAAGTGCGATGACAAATGCATCCACCACTAAATGCAGTCTGTTAAAAAGCTTTTGGTTATCTTTAATCATAGCTTCACCAGTTTCTATTATACTGTCTAGTATTTTACAATATTATTTCGGAAAGTACAACTTAAATTTCTATAAAAGCTTGAGATTGGGCGGGCGGGAAGGGATTGTTTACAGGACGGCGCCAGCCTTGCATACGGAGGCGCCCTGCCTGTGTCCGGCAGCTTATTTGGATGGGATTTTTCTAAGCAGAAGTATAGTTTTCCGGCCGCGTCCGGGTCGGCTGTGAGGGGCATCCATGCCCCGCACAGCCTAAAATGGCCATCCATGGCCATTTTCCCCTAAGTTTCCGAATCTTCTGCCAAGAAAAACCACCATCCAAAACGATGCCGGACACAGGCAGGGCGCCTCCGTATGCAAGGCTGGCACCTGGTACTCCATCCGTCCAGAAATCATACTTCTGTTCTGCATCGCGCAAAGTGGTGAAGTAGCGGTGTCTTTCAATGGTCCCGATTAAGGTATATGGTTTGCAGCACCCCGAAAAGTTTAAGTTAATGACATTAATTCAAAACCCAGGTGCCGGCTCCGCACCCGGAGAGGCCCTGCCAGCTTTTTGCATCGTTTTGGATGGTGATTTTTCTTAGCAGAAGAATCAATACCTTAGGGAAAAATGGCCATGGATGGCCATTTTAGGCAGCCTGGGACAAGGATGTCCCATGCTGCCGGCCCGGACGGTGCTAAAACTTACATCTTCTGCTTAGAAAAATCCCATCCAAATAAGTTGCAAAAAGCAGGCAGGGCCTCTCCGGGTGCGGAGCCGGCACCGGCCTGCGGCCAACAACACTCCAAGCATTTTATACACGGTAAACGCATGATTTTTTAAACTTTGCTGCTTTTAACCGCTAATTTAATAA
>CANDKY010000150.1 GCA_947385425.1 uncultured Lachnospiraceae bacterium
TGGCGGAGTCACCGCCTGGCAGCAAATCTATCCGGAAAAACCGTTAGAAATATCTCATTTTTGCAGTTGGATTTTTCTTCTCCAGCGCAGCCAGGAGCCACAGGGAGGGGACAGGGCGCCAACCGCACAGGTGGAAATTTTTTTTAATCTAAATTCTTTTAAACCTAAAATTTTTCTATTTTCTGTGTCCAGTGTCTCTCAAATAAAGGCTCAGGATACCAATCGGAGCAAACTTCCCGGCAAAAAGCAAAATCACATTCCTGATAAAAGACGATGCCAGTTTTCCGGCCAAAACTGCGGCTGTTTTCCCGGCCAAAACCAAACCAAAGCTCCCTGCGTCCCCCACAGGGCATCCCGCAGCTGCACTTCCGTCACCGCGCAATAACAGCCAATCTCCCCAAATTCGTGTTTTTACAAAATTATAACCTCATATATAGCAAATTGCAATAGTTTATATATCATTTCCTCACTTATATTTTTCACACATTTAGGATACTTTTATCTGGACAGGAGGTTCCCAATGAAATACAATATACACAAATCCATTTCCCGAAACATCAAAAAATACCGGCTCCTCAACAATATGACCCAGGAAGAGCTTGCCGGCAAATTAGATTTGGACACCCAATATTACGCACAACTGGAACGCGGTGAACGGAATTTCACCATAGAAAAAATAATCCGCCTGTGCGCTGTTTTTCATATCGGAATAGAAAATATCATTGAAATGGAAAACTTTACGGAAACGGAAACCGAATCCCCCGGCAGGGAAGATACCGCCAGGCTTATCCAAAACCTGGCCTCCAAACTGGAAAAGCTATCCCCGACCCAGTTGTCCCTTGTCGAAAAATTTATTGCTGAAATCATCCCATACACGAAATAAAAACACGCAGACCGGCGTAAGAAAAAGAGAAACCGCATGAATATTACAATAATCGGCGGGGCAGACGGCCCCACATCCATATTTCTGGCAGGAAAACTGGGAAATACATTTTCCACCCCTGCCTTTCTTATTTTATTTTTGTTTTACGGAACTTATTTTGCCAAGGCAATCGCCCAGAAACGACAGGGGATAAAAACCTCCCAACTCGGACACGGCAAGGCAAAGCCTGTGCGGATCACGGAAATCATCCTGTCGGCCGCCACTGTCCTCATTGTCCCGGTACAGGCCGTCTCTATCCTGTTTGACTGGAATATTATGCCCACATGGGGAAGGATCGCCGGTATCGCGGCAGGGCTGACGGGCGATCTGCTTTTCCTGGCAGCGGTTATAACTATGAAAAACAGTTGGAGGGCAGGAATACCGGAAAGCGGCAAAACAGAATTTGTTTCCCGCGGCATCTATAAATACAGCCGGAACCCCGCCTTCCTGGGATTTGATCTGATGTATGCCGGCATCCTCTTCATGTACTTTAACTGGCTGTCACTCCTCTTTTCCCTATGGGCCGCAGTGATGCTGCATCTGCAGATTTTGCAGGAGGAAAAGTATCTGCTGGCCGTATTCGGCGGCGAATATTCGGCATATACAGAACATACCAGCAGGTATCTGGGAAGGAAAAGTAAAAAACCGTAAACTCACTCCCCGCCTGCCCGCACATGGTAAGTCACGGACTCTGCAAAACCTCCCACATATTCATACTGCCCGAATGCCGGAATATACTCCCCAAGTTCCCGCAAAACCTCCTCCCCATCCACACCCGTTACACACAAAATAAATTCATCTCCCAACAGTTCCCCGTAGTTGGCAATCTCCCCCGCCTGTTCCCTGCCCAGCACTGTCAGACTCCTGTAACCTGCCGCTTCGTAAAACATATTCTGTACTTTCCATCTCACACCATCATAAATGCAGATACAGTTTAAATCCGCATACGCTCCCGCCCTGTCCAGCAGTCCCGCAGAAGATCGGTATAAATACTCCCAATCGGCCTGCAGCCATCCGCCCGCCAATAAACACAGCCCGATAATATACACCGCAATATGCGTACCCGTAAACCGACATGCCGCCCTTCTGATCAGGCAGATCAGCACATATAACCCGATACCCAGTACCACCGCATAAACAGGGAACAAATACCGGTCCGTGATATAGGAAGCTGTCCTGGATACAAACAGAAAATACAAAAAAGAAGGTATTACCAGAAGGAGCAAGCTCTTCCCCTTCCGTCCGGCCTTTTGCCCCTGCCCCGCCAACTGCTGCCTTCCCCGGCTTCCGGCCAGCCACACCGCAAAAAGTACGGATCCGGCCGCCAACCCCCATCCGCCCAATAATTGCCTGTTAATATATGCGAAAAAATCAGCCATCCTTTCCCAATACACACCCCAGGACATCTGCGCCAGATTGCTGACAGATTCCTTTCCCCGATACCCGGAAAACATATGGAATGTCATTGCCGGAAAAATGCGGACAGAATCGAATGCCGCCACCGCCATACACAAAATAAGGGCCGCCGTATCCTTCCATCTCCTCTCCGACAGCAAAAATATCCCAACCGCCACACAGGTGAAAAAAAGATAAACGATGCAATAATAATGCGTCAAAGCCCCGGCTATGGACACCACACACAAAATTATGCCGCGCTCCCACGATATCCCCTTTTCATACAGGCATAGAAATAACCACGCCAGCAGCGTCACCCAGAACATCGCCATCACATACATCCTGAAAAAAGAAACATTCTGCAGTATTCCGACCGTCAGGACAAACAGGAAGGAACTAAAATCAACCAGCCCATTGTCGCCGTCCAGAAAAAAAGACATGATTTTCCTCCAGACATACAAGGTCAGCAGGGCGAAAACGATATTGATCCCTCCGGCAAACCATACGCTGAACTTTCCCGGAAAGAACGAGCATATGGTATGAAGCAGCAAGTAATAAAGAGGCGGGTGCACGTCCATACTCTGGTTTTTCCACACATTGGCAAACTGGAACCGCCCGCCCTTCCCGTCGACAGCCAGACAGCCAAGATACAGATCCTCTGCCGGGCAGTAAGTCTGCCCTTCCACGAAATCTATCGTCAGCGACCCGATATTATTGGCCAGGCTGTAACTGAACAAATCATCAATATGCATATTTTTCTTACTGCTGATTGTTATAACCATGGCAATTACAAACAGTCCGTATATAAGCAATACCCTTATCTCCTGCCATTTCATTATGTATATATTACGAACTTTCCCTTTTTCCATTTTCTTAACCCATTCAAACCTTTCCAACCGCGCAATTTCCCGTTTCCTTAACCGGCTTCCCGCCGCTTTCCAATTTCTTTCCTATTGCTTTCCTATTGAATTCCCGCCGGAAACATGTTACCTTTTAATAGATATGCGCCAGATTCTGCACTCCCGAAAAGATATCCGGCGCAATCTGATAAATTTATTTCTGCCAGTCCCTACCCCAATAATATATTCCCAAGGAGACATTCCATATGAAAACAGCAGGAATTATTGCCGAATACAACCCCTTCCACAACGGGCACAAATACCATATCGAAGAAACACGCCGCATTACAGGCGCCGATTACGTCATTGCCGTCATAAGCGGCGATTTCGTACAGCGCGGAGCGCCTGCCATAGCAGACAAATACCTCCGCGCCGAAGCCGCCCTCCGCAGCGGCGCCGATCTGGTACTGGAACTCCCCCTTTTCTATGCGGCCGGAAGCGCAGAATACTTCGCCGCCGGCGCCGTGGCCCTGTTAGATAAACTTGGGGCCGTCGATGCCCTCTGCTTTGGCAGCGAATGCGGCAATATCCTGCCCCTGGCTGCCGCCGCCTCCGCCCTTATCCGGGAACCGGACAGCTACCGGCAGGCCCTGCGGCAACAGCTAAAAAAGGGGCTGTCCTTCCCGAAAGCACGCAGCCTCGCCCTGGCCGCCTGCATGGCCGGAACCGACGACGGACAGGGATTACTTTCCTCCCCCAACAATATCCTAGGCATAGAATACCTCAAAGCACTGTTAAAGAGAGAAAGCCCCATCGTCCCCTACACCGTAAAGAGGAAAGGAAGCCACTACCACAGCTCTGCTTTGCCGCAGCCCGCCGCTTCCGGGCAGGCCGCGGCAGACAGCCTGTCCGGTTCCGCCTCCGCCATCCGCGGCGCCCTTGCCAAAGAGCGGCCCCTTTCCGATATCCGCCCCTTCCTGCCCGGCACAGCCTGCCTCCTGCTGGAAAACGCCCTGCACCGGAGCTTCCCGATATACAGCAACGATTTTTCCGTCCAGCTCCACTACAAGCTGATACAGGAAGCCCCGGGCGGATTTAACCGCTACCTGGATATTACCGATGGCCTGTCCGATAAAATATGCCGGAATATTTTCCGCTTCACAGACTATGAAGGTTTCTGCCGCCTGCTCAAATCCAGGGATGTCACCTACTCCCGCTTAAGCCGCGGTCTCCTTCACATTCTCCTGAATATGACCAAAGAACAGATGCAGGAATACCTCCGTAACGATTACATCACCTACGCCCGTATACTGGGTTTTTGCAAAACATCCGCACCCCTCTTAAAAAAAATTAAAAAACATACTTCTGTCCCGATGATCACAAAGCTTGCCGATGCACACCGCAAACTCCCCGCCGCAGGGCTTTCCATGCTGGAACAGGATATTCAGGCCGCCCACCTGTACAGCTTCGCGGCAACAGCCAAATATCATACTGCCTTTATAAACGAATATGCAAGGCAACTGGTCATCCTCTGATGGTATTTTATTAAAAACCCCGGAATGTGTCAATTCATCCCCATTGCCCTGTAAGCCCTTACACCGCCAATATAGCAAGTTTTCCGTCAATACAGCAAAATGTATTTGTCTATTTCCTACACTTTTTAAATTATTCTTGAATTTTATTAATAACTATTGTATAATAAAGCCGAATAATTTCATGTAACTATTTACACATATCTGACATATATACCGTTTACTTTCCGGAAGAATGTAATTTCATATTTTACAATATTATCATTAATAATAATTACTAATAATTAATAATAAAGGAGGACACTCAATGAAAGCTTTTATGGACAGGGACTTCTTATTAAACAGCCCCACCGCACAGACACTTTATCACGATTACGCAGCCAAAACCCCCATCCTGGACTACCACTGCCATATCAATCCGCAGGAAATCGCCCAGGACAGGCATTTTGAGAACATTACTCAGGTATGGCTGGGCGGCGACCATTACAAGTGGCGCTTTATGCGTTCCTGCGGCGTAGAAGAACGCTTCATCACAGGCGATGCCCCGGACAAGGAGAAATTCCTCCAATGGGCAGCGGTATTGGGCAAAGCCATCGGCAATCCTCTTTTCCACTGGAGCCATCTGGAATTGCAGCGGTATTTCGGCTACCACGGCGTATTAAACAAGGATACTGCGGAAGAAGTCTGGGAACTCTGCAATGCCAAACTGGCGGAGCCCTCCATGAGTGTCCGTTCCCTGATTAAACAATCCAATGTTACCCTCATCTGCACCACCGATGACCCGGTGGACAGCCTGGAATGGCATAAACAGATCGCCGAAGACGGCACTTTCGATGTACAGGTACTTCCCGCATGGAGGCCCGATAAAGCCATGAACCTTGAGAAACCGGATTACCTGGATTATCTCACAAAGCTTTCCGGGGCAAGCGGCATTAAAATCGATTCCTTTAAAACCTTGAAGGAAGCTCTGGCAAACCGCATGGACTTCTTCGCCTCCATGGGATGCAGCGTATCCGACCATGGCCTGGAATACGTAATGTACGCCCCTGCTTCCGATGAAGAAATAGAAAATATCTTTGCCAAAAGATCCCAGGCCGCTTCCGGCGATACCATAACCAAAGAAGAAGAACTGAAATTTAAGACGGCTTTCCTTCTTTTCATGGGCAAAGAATACCATAAACGCGGCTGGGTAATGCAGCTCCATTACGGGACAAAACGCGACAACAACAAAGCAATGTATGCGAAGCTCGGCCCGGATACCGGCTATGACTGCATCAATAATTTTGCGCCGTCTTCCCAGACTGCTGACTTCTTAAATGCGCTGGAAATAAGCCATGAATTGCCCAAAACAATTATCTACAGCCTGAACCCTAATGACAATGCGGCTATCGGCACCATCCTAGGCTGCTTCCAGGATTCCACCGCTGTTGCAAAGATCCAGCAGGGAAGCGCATGGTGGTTCAACGATCACAAACAGGGCATGACCGACCAGTTAACCTCACTGGCAAACCTGGGCAACCTTTCCGGATTCGTCGGCATGCTGACCGATTCCAGAAGCTTCCTGTCCTATGCCCGCCACGAATATTTCCGCCGCATCCTCTGCAATTTTATCGGCGGCATGGTGGAAAACGGAGAATTCCCGGCAGACATGAACACCCTGTCCGAAATCGTGAAAGATATTTCTTACTATAACGCAGTCCGCTACTTCGGATTCAAACTTTAAAACAAGAATAAAAAAGAGTGGACGCCGCAGTCTCGGAGATTAAAATAGCCTGTGCAGTCAGGAACTGTCTGACGCACAGGCTATTTTAAACTAAATATTCGCATTTATTTCCTTCACAATCCCGACCACCGTTATACACCCGTCCGCCAGTATTTCTACAACGGGCGGTTTCTCAGCATCAGAAGGCTTATTTTCCCAATACCTCCTCGCAAGTTTCAGATTTTCCCGCCTGTCCGTCCTTCCGTCAAAGCATTTTGCGGCATCGCCGACAAAACATTTGCCTTCCGCCTCCACCTCAACAATACTGTACGTAGGGCGCCCCAACCCGGCAAAATATTTCCCCCACTCTTCCGCTTCCTCAAAAGTCCCGGAAACATACAGGCAGTTCAGCCTGGACGGGTATTGGGGATAACTTTCGCACCGCACTTCCTCTAAGGCCAATTCCCGCAAAGCAACCAATGTCGGATAATCGAGCGCCTCCGCCCTGTATTTTCCCGGATTATTGTAAATATCCTCCACAATGCCTGCTTTCGCATACACCCTCCGATACACCCCGCTGCGGTGCGTCCCGTCAAATATCATCCGCTGCCCTGCCTTCACCGGCCTGTCTGTAATTACATGATATGCCAACATATTCCTGTCGGGATCTGCCGCAAAATGGCCCGCCTTCCCCTCCCGGACATTTTGCGCCAGACCCTTTGCCTCCTTCCCCGGCTTCTTAGAAAATTACAATATTACCCCTCCTGTGCGGTTGGCACTCTGTCCCCTCCCGGTGGCCCCTGGCTGCGCTGGAGAAGAAAAATCCAATCAAAAAAATGATGAGATTTCTTACGGCTTTTCCGGACAACGGTGTTGTCTTACAGATTTGTTGCCGTTTCTGGCGGAGTCACCGCCTGGCAGCAAATCTATCCGGAAAAACCGTTAGAAATATCTCATTTTTGCAGTTGGATTTTTCTTCTCCAGCGCAGCCAGGGGCCACCGGGAGGGGACAGGGCACCAGCCGCACAGGTAAAAATTATTTCTGCACGGCGCCTTAATTTCCATCTGCCCCGCCAGACCGCCTATGCCTCCCTATGGACATACATCCTCGTCATATCCGGCTCGCCGTCGCCCTGCACCATACACAAAAACTTCCATCCATACCTCTCATAAAACGAAGTATGGTCTGTGACAAGATACAAAGTATCAATCCCCTTCTCTTTCATATCCGCACAGACAAACCGCAACATTTCCCCGGCGATACCCCGGCAGCGGTATTCTTCCTCCACGTATACCGCACACACATTCGGTGTTAAATCCTTGCGGTCATGGAAATCATTCTCAATAACGCCCAGTCCGCCGCCAATCATGCCATTCTCCATAAAAAGATACCACTGCGGCACACTCCCCTTATTATCCAGGCATTGCCCTATGCTTTCCTCATATGCCTCCATGGGGATTCCCCACTTTTGATGAAACCATAATGCCGCCGCGGAAGCCAATTCCTTATGTTCCCTTATCCTTACTATCCCGTTCATAGCTTCTTCCCTTTCCTTTCCCTGCGCTTTTCTTTTCATCTTTATAGGACTGCTTTTATTTTATATACAGTCCGGCGCAAACTTCAACCTCGTTTTCCTATAAAATAAAAATCGAGCCGGCTTCCCCTCAAACCGGCTCTCTGCATATGCTCCTCATTCTGTTTCTGTCCATCCATTATTCCATAACCGGCGCTTACGTACTGCGGGCACCTTTTTCCGCAATCCCGCTCCTTCGGAACTGCCCGGAAATAAGGAACTGCCGCATCCGGCCTGCCTAAATTTCCATAGCCGTCGTGGCCATCGGCCTTTCAAACCGTTTGCCTGCTCTGGCAATTACCTTTCATTTTACGCACTATCCGCCATATACTTTTTTCCGACAGGCAATACTTCTCCGCAAGATCCCCGGCGGCAGTACCCCGGCGGTATTCCTCATAAATATCCATATCACGCACATATATTTTTTCCTTTGCCTGGTTTACCTCTCCCCATCCTGCCCGTTTGCCATCCCTTCGCGGGATATAAATAGCAACTCCGTCCGCATATTTCTGTATCAGTTCTATCACTTCGGCCGGCAGGACTTCTTCTGCTTTTATATAGCCCATATTTGCCTCCTAAAATTTGTAAAAAATTATCAGGAACAGCAATGGCTATAACAATTCCTTTTACCTTGCAATAGCCGTTGCTATGCAGGCATAACATATCTTTTCATACAATAAACTCCTCTCCGTCATACTTCCGGTTCCTGCGCAACTGTCACAGGTTATTATCCTACTGGCTCTTAGGAACTGTGAAAAAATAAGTCTTCACATTTCCTTACAAACGCTTCAAAATCCTGTCCACATCTTCCTTCCGGCCCAGCACCATAAGATGCTCTTCCATCCTCAACACATAATCCACCTCAGGAAGCAGCGACAGATGCCCGTCCTTCTTTGTCCCCAGAACATTTACGTGATATTTGGCGCGGATATTAATCTCCTTGATAGACCTTCCCGCCCATTCCTTCAGCAGCGGGATCTCATAAATAGAACACTCCTCCGTCAGCTCAATATAATCAAAAACATGGTTTGCGCTGACCCTCACTGCCAGTTTCTCCGCGATATCCCGGTCAGGATAAATAACCTCATCCGCCCCGTTCCTCAGCAGGAATTTCGCATGGATATCCCGGTTCGCCTTGCTGACCACATATTTTGCGCCCAACTCCTTCGCCAGGCTCGTAATCTCCAGGCTACTCTGGAAATTCGTCCCGATACAGACAAAGCAGATATCAAAATTCCTGACACCCAAACTCTTCAAAACCTCTTCATTCGTACAGTCCCCTATTTTCGCGCTGGTAACTACCGATAAAAGGTCTTCCAAAACCTCCTCCTTGATATCCACCGCCATAATTTCATTCCCCAGTTCCGCCAGATTCGTACAAAGATGATGGCCGAACTTTCCCAAACCAATAATCAGAATCGATTTCATAAATTATATCCCTCCTCATAAATTCCCGTAACCGCCCGGACATCTTCCTCCTGTGCCCGCACGTCTCCCTGGCTGCGCAGGAGGGCACAGGATGCCGGCCAAACAGGCCAAAAATTATCAGCCGATAATAATTTTCTCCGCCGGAAGCTGCACCGGCGCCACCTTCTTTCTTTCCGTGAAAGATAATGCAAAAGTCATGCTCCCGATACGCCCGCAGTACATCAGGACAATAAGGATCAGCCTGGACACCGTCCCCATCCCCCTTGTAATCCCTGTAGACATACCAACCGTACCGATAGCGGAAAACACCTCCAACAGCACATCCTCCATGGAAAAATCCTGCAGGGCACAGAGGATAATCGCAGCCGCCACCGCCAGCAGCAGGTTAATCGTCACCACAATGCTCGCCTTCCTTATTTCCTCTTCCTCCAGCCGCCTC
>CANDKY010000151.1 GCA_947385425.1 uncultured Lachnospiraceae bacterium
GAAGATGGAAGGGAAAGGTTGAGGTTTAGAGTTGGTGTTCGGTTTTGAGGGTATGTCCCTTTATATATTATCTGAAATAAAGTAAAAAATTTATAGTAATTAATTTTATAGGAATTTGAAAAAAGCTGTCAATTTTGGTAGCTTTTTTATTGTATATATATTATAATTAAGCTATAGGGGGATTCGTTATACATGTTTTCACAGGCTGTAGAATAAAATAAAAAATTTGTATTATTTTTTATAGATATGTGCTATAATGGATTTAGGTTTTATGCTTGTGGGAAAATACAAATAAATATGTGAGGTGGACGAAAAATGGATACAAATATTCTGCTTGAAAATGGTACGAATGAGTTGGAAGTATTGGAATTTTTATTGGAAGGACAGCATTACGGAATTAATGTAGCTAAGATAAGAGAGATTATCACTTACATGAATGTAACTCCGGTACCCAATGCCCATCCTAGTATTGAAGGTATTTTTATGCCCAGGGATACGATGATAACAGCAATAAATTTAAGGAATTGTCTTCAGATGAGAGATTATGAAGAGAAGGAGAAGGCGACTTCTTTATTTATTATAACGAATTTTAATCAATTAGATATTGCTTTTCATGTGGATGCAGTTCTGGGGATACATAGGGTGTCATGGAATCAGATTATTAAGCCTGGTTCTACGGTATCTACAAGTGAAGATGGGATTTCCACAGGTATTATTAAGATTGATGGAGAGTTAATAATTATTTTGGACTTTGAGAAGATTGTAACAGATATCAATCCGGAGACAGGGTTGAAGGTTTCTGAGATTGAGGAGTTAGGACACAGGGCTCCGAGGGATCTTGGGATTTTAATTGCAGAGGATTCGCCGTTATTGAATAAGCTGATTGTAGATTCTCTGAAGCAGGCCGGATACACGAATTTGATCCATACAGAGAATGGCCAGCAGGCATATGATGTAATTACACAGTGTAAGGAAGACGGTACTCTGAAACAGCATGTACAATGTGTAATTACGGATATAGAAATGCCGGTAATGGACGGACATCGCCTGACAAAACTGATTAAGGAAGATGACGATACAAAAGATATACCTGTAGTAATATTCTCTTCCCTTGTAAATGAGGAAATGAAACGTAAAGGGGCAGCGTTAGGTGCGGATGCACAGCTTTCCAAACCGGAGATCGGTAATCTGGTGCATATTATTGATGGATTATTTCAATAAGGATATTTGGTATTTGAAAAGAGAATTTTGAAAGCCGGGATGTATTCCCGGCTTTCCTATAGTATTTGAGGATGCGTAATGGTGGATGGTATTAACAATACAAAGAGCAGTATTAACAATACAAAGGACAATATCGCTGACACTGTATGGAATTCTGTGAAGGATGCGGAGATGGTGCTCGTTGGTATTGGAGAGGAATTTGGTATCGAGGCGGGGAGCCTGGAGAACAGCAGGGAATATGCCGTCTTTATGGAAATGACAGGCGGACAGAGCCGTTTTCAGTGGATGCTGCCTTTTGTGGAAGAAATATTTAGAAAAGATAACAAAGATCATAGAGTTACGGCAGCTTATGATGTTTTAGAGAAATTACTGCAGGAGAAGAATTATTTTATTATTTCTGTCCGTACAGATGATTTTATTTATGATACAGATTTAAAAAAAGACAGGATTGTTACGCCCTGTGGAGGATACCGTTTTTGGCAATGCCCGGAAGGGTGCGGACAGAGAATATTTGAAAGAGACGGCCGTTTAGCAGATGCTATCAGGAATTGTTTGAATGGTAACGGGAAAATTGAGAAAATAGAAATGCCCTCCTGTCCGGTATGCGGCAGGCAATTGATACATAATAATATAAAGGTGACAAATTATGTGGAAGAAGGTTATCTGGAGGCATGGAATGCATATAAGAAATGGCTGCAGGGGACTGTGAACCATAAATTGTGCGTATTGGAGCTGGGAGTTGGGATGCAATACCCGGGTGTGATACGGTGGCCTTTTGAAAAAATGGTGTTTTTTAATCAGAAGTCGGTACTGTTCCGCATTCACAGCAAATTATATCAGTTGACGGAAGAGATTAGAGAAAGGGGATACAAAATAAAAGAAAAACCGATAGATTTTCTTGTAAATAGGTTTGTCTAACAAGAGCATATATGGTAAACTAATAGAGTTAATAGTAAATAAAGATAGAATGTGAGGGTATTTCATGAGTTCAGATGAAGAATATTTAGATGAATTACTTAAATCTATGGTTGAGGATGAAAACGAATCCGACAGGACCAATTCTGCTTTGGATGATCTTACGAATGAAAATCCGATAGATGAAGCCTCTGCTGATGAGAATGATTGGGGAGAGATTGGCAGTGTGGTTTCCGCTGATGATAATATGACTGATTTTGCGATAGAAGATTTCGGAGTGGAAGATAATGGAATCGAAAGCAATGGAATACAAGATGCCGGAATGGAGGATAATTCGTCCGCTGGTTTTGAGGCCGGAAATTCTGGAGCAGAAGAACTGTCCGATGATTTTTTAACGGAAAGCTTTGGCATGGAAGAAGCACCGGCAGATTATGAAATTGACGGGACAGCGGCGCCGGCAGAAGAAGTGATTGATCTTCAATCGGAAAGTCCAGGAACAAAGGAAGAAACATCCGACGATTTTGCAATAGAAGATTTCGGAGGGGAAGAAGAAACATCTGACGATTTTGCAATAGAAGATTTCGGAGGTGAGGAAGAAATATCCGACGATTTTGCAATAGAGGATTTCGGAGGGGAAGAAGAAACCTCCAGCGATTTCGCAGTAGAAGATTTTGGAACAGAGGAAGCATCCAATGACTTCGCAATAGAAGACTTTGGCGCGGAGGAAGAAGCATCCGGAGACTTTGCAATAGAAGATTTCGGAGGTGAGGAAGAAGCATCCGGAGACTTTGCAATAGAAGATTTCGGAGGTGACGAAGAGGCATCCGGGGACTTTGCAATAGAAGATTTCGAAGGTGGGGAAGAGGCATCCGGAGACTTTGCAATAGAAGATTTCGGAGGTGGGGAAGAGGCATCCGGAGACTTTGCAATGGAAAATTATGGGTCGGAGGGTGAGTCGGCGGCTGATTTCGGAAGCGGGGATACCGGAGCAGGAGATACGGCGGGAATGTCTGTATCGGAAGAAGAACCGGTGGATGATTTTGCCATAGAGGACTTTGGGGTGGTAGAACCTGATGAGGGTGAATTGGCGGCACTGGAGGAATCGCAATTTACTGAGAATGACGTAGATGCTATGTTTGCGGCAGCGAATGAGGTGGCGCAGAATGAGCCTCAGGAAATTGAGATAAACAGTGAAGAAGATATGCTGGCTTTGTTGGACAGTATGTCGAATGAGATTGAGGCGGAACAGGCGGCTGCGGAGCAGGCGGCATTGGCAGAAGCGAAAGCGGCACCGGAAAATGGGGAGGAAGAGGGCGGAAAAAAGAAAAAGAAGAAGCTTTTCGGCAGAAAGAAAAAGGATGCCGGGGAACAGAATGATAATGTGGAGGAAACGGGTGAGGAACCTTTGGAGGAACCGGCCAGACCACCGGGATTATTCTCTAAACTGCTTTCTTTTCTGACGGAAACGGATGAGGAAGAGGAGGATACTCTGAAAGAAGGATTGGAGCCGTCGGATGAAAATAAGAGTATTTTAGAGGAACTGGATAAGGAGGACAAGAAAAAGAAGAAAAAGAAAGAGAAGGGGAAAAAGGGCAAAGGGGACGAAGGAGGGGAAGAAAGCCCAGAAGAGGGAAAGAAAGAAAAAAAGAAAAAAGAAAAGAAGGAAAAGAAAGAGAAAAAGAAAGATAAGGCTGCTGCGGATGCATTGGAGACAGCGCCGGAGAGGCCGCCCAAAAGGGTTTCCAAGAAAAGTGTTGCGGTTATTGCAGGACTGGGGCTGACGCTTACGGCAATGGTTATTGTATTATGCAGTATTGTACCGGCATTTTTTGACAAGCAGGAAGCGAGAACAGCATATTATAATGCCGATTATAAAAAATCTTTTGAGCTTTTGTATGGAAAGAAATTGGATGAAAGTGATACGATTATTTACAATCAGTCGCTGACAATTATGGAAATAACCCGTAAACTGGATGCCTATCATAATTATCTGGCAATAGGGGAGGAAGTACGGGCTTTGGATGCACTGATGATGGGAGTGCAGAAATATCCCGATACCTTGTTAAAAGCGGAAGAATTTCATGTGACGCAGGAAGTGAATGCAGTATATGAGACAATGCTGAATATTCTGAATGATAAGTATGGAATTTCGGAAAATGAGGCAGGTGTTATTATTGCTTATGATGATGTGACTTATACGAGAAGGCTGGAATCAGCGGTGAATGGGACTCCGTTTGCAGATCCGAATGCAGAGGTACAGGTTTCTGCGGATGTTCTTCCCGAAGAGCAGGATTTTTATGAGAGTACGCCGGAGAATGTACTGGGTGCGGATACTGACAGCGGGGAAGATATCAGTCAAGATGTGCAGGCAGACGTACCGGAAGAGGATCAGGGGGAAACTTCAGGTGAGGAAGGTACTTCGGAAAGTACGGAGGGACAGACACGGGAGGCAGAGGGTATAGAAGCGGATAATGTTCTTGGGGAAAATATGGATTCTGAGAGCAGTTACATACCGGAGGAACCTGCGCCGGAGGAAAATTCCGCAGATAGTTACACTCCTGCGCCGGAGGAAACAACTCCTGCCGGGGGTGAAAATGCAGATACATCTTCCGGAAGCCAGGGAAAGATGATCCAGGGGGTACGCCAGCCTTTGGATGTGCAGATACACGGGAACTGATAAGGAACTGTGCATAAATGGCCAGACAGATGAAATAGAGGAAGATAGTGCGACAGTCCAGCCATGCTGGGCTGTTGCGCGTTATTGCCAGGTTTATAAAAGCGGCAGAAAGCGAGAGTATATGACAGCGATTATTGATTATGATGCGGGGAATATAAAGAGTGTCGAGAAAGCCTTCCTGTTTCTTGGTGAAGAAGCATGCGTGACAAAGGATAAAAGGCGAATCCTGGACGCGGACAGAGTGGTTCTTCCCGGGGTTGGTTCCTTCGGGGATGCAATGGGGAAACTGCGCAGTATGGGGCTGGATGAGGTTATCCGGGAGACGGTGGAGAAGGGCACGCCTTTTCTTGGGATTTGCCTGGGGCTGCAGCTTTTGTTTGAACGCAGTGATGAGAGCCCCGGCGTGGATGGCCTGGGAATTTTAAAAGGTGAGATTGTGCGGATACCGGATAAAGAGGGGCTTAAAATTCCACATATTGGATGGAATTCCCTGAAATATCCCAGGGAAGGCAGGTTATTTGAAGGAATACCGGAGGATTCCTATGTTTATTTTGTCCATTCCTATTACCTCAAAGCGGCGGATGAGGGGATTGTCACCGCGGTAACGGAGTACAGTACCCGGATTCATGCTTCTGTGGAAAAAGGGAATGTGTTTGCCTGCCAGTTCCATCCGGAAAAGAGCTCGGAAGTGGGATTGGCGTTACTGAGAAATTTTATGCGTGAGAAGTGAAGCCGGAAAAGTGTAAAACGGAGTAGAATGGAGTAGAGTGGATATAGAAGGAATAAAAGGAAGAAAAGGAATAGAAGAAAGGAATAGAAGGAATAAAAGGAATAGAAGGAATAAAAGGAATAGAAGGAATAAAAGGAATGGGAAAGGAGCAGGAGAGAAATAAAAAGTAATGGATAAAGAAAAAGAAATAAATAGAAAGGGGCATAGGATTAAATGCATACAAAAAGGATCATTCCCTGTCTGGACGTACATAATGCGAGGGTCGTGAAGGGGGTTAATTTTGTAAATCTGCAGGATGCAGGGGATCCGGTGGAGATAGCTGCGGCGTATGACAAAGCAGGAGCGGACGAGCTGGTATTTTTGGATATTACTGCTTCTTCGGATGCGCGGGCGACAGTAGCGGATATGGTGCGGCGGGTTGCTGAGAGGGTGTTCATTCCTTTTACGGTGGGCGGCGGTATCCGTACTGTGGAGGATTTCAGGGCTATCTTACGGGAAGGGGCTGACAAGGTTTCCATAAATTCTTCAGCGATAAACCGTCCCGAACTGATCAGTGAGGCGGCAGATAAATTCGGGAGCCAGTGTGTGGTAGTGGCCATCGATGCAAAAAGGCGGGCGGATGGCTGCGGATGGAATGTTTATAAGAACGGCGGAAGGATAGATGTGGGATTAGATGCCGTGGAGTGGGCCGGGAGAGCGGAGCAGATGGGGGCCGGGGAAATTCTCCTCACCAGCATGGATTGTGACGGGACGAAAGCCGGATACGATATAGAATTGACGAGGATGGTTGCGGAGAGTGTATCCATACCGGTCATTGCTTCCGGAGGAGCCGGAAAGGAAGAGGATTTTTATGAGGCACTGACAGCCGGAAAGGCGGACGCCGCATTGGCGGCTTCCCTGTTCCACTATAAGGAGCTGGAAATAAGGGGGGTAAAGGAGTACCTTGCATCCCGTGGTGTCCCGGTCAGAAATTCATAACACAGGGTTTATATAAATGATGCGGCGGTTTGCAGGCAGAGAGGGACTGGATTTTTAGGCAGAGAGGGATTTGTACAGAGAGGAGAAGGTGATATTATGGCAATGATACAGAATGATTGGCTGGATATTTTGAAACCGGAGTTTTCAAAACCGTATTACAGGCAGTTATTTCAGTTTGTGCAGGAGGAATACAGCAGGGTGGTGGTTTATCCTCCGGCGGATGATATATTCAATGCTTTTCATTTTACACCGCTGAGCAAGGTAAAGGTACTTTTGTTGGGACAGGATCCATATCACAATGTGCATCAGGCGCATGGGCTTAGTTTTTCAGTGCTGCCTGATCAGAAGGAGATTCCGCCGTCTCTGCAGAATATTTATCAGGAATTGCACGATGATTTGGGCTGTTATATTCCAAATAACGGATATCTGAAAAAATGGGCGGACCAGGGTGTGCTTCTTCTGAATACTGTGCTTACGGTAAGGGCACATCAGGCAAATTCCCACAGGAACCAGGGGTGGGAACGGTTTACCGATGCGGTGATTGAGGCGGTAAATGCACAGGATAGGCCGATTGTGTATTTGCTTTGGGGTAAACCGGCGCAGAGTAAAATACCGATGCTCACAAACCCGAAGCATCTGATTTTAAAGGCGCCGCATCCAAGCCCGTTGTCCGCTTTCCGTGGTTTTTTTGGCTGTAAGCATTTCAGTGCCGCTAACGAGTTCCTGAAACAAAACGGGGCGGAGCCGATTGACTGGCAGATTGAGAATATGAATATATAGAGAAGATGGCAGCAGCATATACCGGAATGGGAATGCTGCTGTTTATGCACACGGGCACCCAAAGGAAAAATGTCAGCAAGAGCTGACGGGTGCCCGGCGCGCGAGTAGGGGAAGATGGCTCTTCCATTTAAGAAATAGAAGATGGCTCTTCTGTTTAAGAAATAGTTGACAAAACAGGGAAAAGGAATTATAGTAGTACCGAAAAGGAATACTAACGGAAAAGGATACAGGGGATAAAGTGCGAAGGCGGGAGTATGGGGGAAAATGGAAGAAAGAAACATTTTGGAAAGTCTGATGGAGTTTGGTATGACCCGACAGGAGGCTTCTGTTTATATCTGTCTGTATAAAAACGGGGAGTTGACAGGATATGAGGCGGCGAAGCAGACGGGAATCTCCCGTTCCAATGTGTATGGAGGGCTGTCCAGGCTGGTGGATATCGGTGCGGCATATCGGATAGAAGGGAACCCGAGTAAATACGTTGCGGTTGCGGTGGATGATTTCTGCCGGAATAAGATTAGGGGCCTGACGGAAGTGAAGGAGTATTTAATTCAAAATATGCCTGTCATGACGGAAGCCTCAGACGGTTATATTACAGTGGAAGGGGCGGCCAATATCAAGAATAAGATATTGGCCATGCTGGAAAGCGCAAAGCAGAGGATATATTTGTCTGCACCGGAGAATTTTATTGAAAAAATAAAGCCGGAAGTGGAAACGGCAGCGGCACGTAAGATAAAACTCGTTTTGATTACGGATAAGGATGCGGGGATAAGGGAGGCTATACAATATCTTACGGAAAAGAAAGCAAACCAAATCCGGCTGATTATTGATTCTTTGTACGTTCTGACCGGGGATGTCGAAGGGACGAGGGCTGATACCTGCCTGTATTCCGGACAGAAGAATTTTGTGAATGTATTTAAGGAAGCGCTGCGGAATGAAATTAAACTGATAGAATGGACAAAAGGAGAAAAGAGCAATGAACCATAACACGGAACATAATATGGGAGCCTTTGTAACAGGAGGAAATGCGGCCGGAGGCAATATGGGTAAAAGGCCCTTTGTCACGAAAGAAAAGATTGAGGAGATAGTGAAGACTTATCCGACCCCTTTCCATATTTATGATGAGAAGGGAATCCGGGAAAATGCACAGGCAGTCAGGGAAGCATTTGCGTGGAATAAAGGTTTTAAGGAGTATTTTGCAGTGAAAGCTGCGCCTAATCCTTATCTGATCGGGATTCTGAAGGAATATGGCTGCGGCTGCGACTGTTCGTCACTTACAGAATTGATGCTCAGCAAAGCGGTTGGACTGGTGGGAGAGGATATTATGTTTTCCTCCAATGATACGCCGGCAGAGGAATATGCCTATGCGGCGAAGCTTGGTGCGACGATCAATTTGGATGATATTACGCATATTGATTTCCTGGAAGGGATTTTGGGGAAACTGCCGGAAACTATAAGCTGCCGTTACAATCCGGGAGGGGTGTTCCAGATGAGTAACGGGATTATGGATAATCCGGGGGATGCAAAGTATGGTTTCACAACGGAACAGATGTTTGAAGGTTTCCGTATTTTGATGAAAAAAGGGGTGAAGAAATTCGGCATTCATGCTTTCCTGGCCAGCAATACTGTGACAAATGAGTATTATCCGATGCTGGCAAAACAGTTGTTTGAAGTAGCCGTACAGTTAAAAAAGGAAACCGGTGCGGATATCCGGTTTATCAATTTGTCCGGCGGTGTCGGCATCCCTTATCAGCCGGGGCAGCAGGGAAATGATATCCGTGCGATTGGAGAGGGCGTGCGCAAAGTATACGGGGAAGTTCTTGCCCCGGCAGGAATGGGGGACGTGGCGATTTATACCGAGATGGGGCGTTTTATGATGGGGCCATATGGGGAGCTGGTGACTCAGGTGATCCACGAGAAACATACGCACAAGGAGTATATCGGTGTGGATGCCTGTGCGGTAAACCTGATGCGGCCGGCCATGTATGGGGCATACCATCATATTACGGCATTAGGGAAGGAGGAGGAGCCCTGTGAGTATCGGTATGATGTGACGGGTTCCCTTTGTGAGAATAATGATAAATTTGCGATAGACAGGATGCTTCCCAAACTGGAAATCGGGGATTATCTTGTGATACACGATACAGGGGCGCATGGGTTTGCCATGGGGTATAATTATAACGGGAAACTGAAGTCGGCGGAACTGCTTTTGAAGGAGGATGGGAGCGTGCAGTTGATCCGAAGGGCAGAGACGCCGAAGGATTACTTTGCGACATTTGACGGGATGGATATTTACGGGGAGCTGATCGGACAGTTCGGTTAGTTATTCCGTGCTGACTCCTAAAATTACTAGAGCGTGTTTGAAAAATGCTTTCCGGCAGATGTGCGTCACAATTTGCGGGAGATTAAAAGCAATTATGCTTTGCCAAAGGAAGGGCGCATAGTGGGCTATAACACGCTCTAGGGCATGGGAGTGAACCAATGTCATTAACTTAAGCTTTTCGGGGTGCTGCAGACCATATATCTCAAT
>CANDKY010000152.1 GCA_947385425.1 uncultured Lachnospiraceae bacterium
GCCGAAGTTATGCGGTTTTCGACATGTTTTTTTATTTACAAGTGTTAAAGACCCGTTTATCCCTACCTTATTATACATGAAACAGCCTTTTTTTCAAGGGGAATAGTCAACGTAATCACGGGAATTTTTATAGTTTGGAGCGTGCTTGTATTATATATAAGAAGATTGTGCAAATACGTGCCGGGTGTTCTGTGATAAAATATAGAAGTGTCATTTATGGCACATATGTAAATTCCCCTTTTACATTTTGGAGGTATCTGTCTTGCGCAGATACCTCTTTTGCATACAGGGCATATAAAAGGATTACAGCTCACTCCCCGCCCTATGCGCGGAGTGAGCTGTAATGTAAAAGGGGCATCGCCCGGCCACTTTTTCAAAAACCGGTTGCATACCGGATAAAGTGCATGATATAATCTATTCACACATTTTGTTTTGGAAATTGCTGAGAATAAAATACGCGAGTGAGTAGAAAACGGAGGAAACAGGTATGTATTCATTGGATGAAGTGAAGCTGGTGGATCCGGAAATCGCCCAGGCGATTGTGGACGAGCAGGAACGGCAGAACAGCCATATTGAGCTGATTGCCTCGGAGAATTGGGTGAGTAAGGCAGTGATGGCGGCCATGGGCAGCCCGCTTACCAACAAATATGCGGAAGGATATCCGGGCAAGAGGTATTATGGAGGCTGCGGTTGTGTGGATGTGGTGGAAAACCTTGCGATCGAGAGGGCAAAGGAATTGTTCGGGTGTGATTATGCTAATGTACAGCCCCATTCCGGCGCGCAGGCAAACCTGGCAGTGCAGTTTGCCATCTGTAACCCCGGGGATACCATTATGGGCATGAATCTGGATCACGGCGGCCATCTGACACATGGGAGTCCGGTGAATATTTCGGGGAAATATTTTAAGATTGTGCCGTATGGGGTAAACGACGATGGATTTATCGATTATGAGAAATTAAGGGAGATTGCGTTGGAGGCAAAACCGAAAATGATCATTGCCGGAGCCTCCGCTTACGCGCGGACTATAGATTTTAAAAAATTCAGGGAAGTTGCGGACGAAGCGGGTGCTGTCCTGATGGTGGATATGGCCCATATTGCCGGCCTGGTAGCAGCGGGGCTTCATCCGAGCCCGATACCTTATGCGGATGTGGTGACTACGACTACGCATAAAACACTTCGCGGGCCCCGCGGCGGATTGATCCTCTGTAATCAGGAGGCAGCGGATAAGTATAATTTTAACAAGGCAATTTTCCCCGGCATCCAGGGCGGCCCGCTGATGCATGTGATTGCGGCGAAAGCAGTATGCTTTAAAGAGGCGCTCGGGGCGGAATTTAAAACTTACCAGAAGGGAATCGTGGATAATGCGCAGGCGCTTTGCAGGGGGCTGATGGAGAGGGGGATACGTATTGTTTCCGGAGGGACGGATAATCATCTGATGCTGGTGGATCTGACCAATTTTGACCTAACAGGGAAAGCGGTAGAGAAACTTTTGGATGAAGCGCATATTACAGCGAACAAGAATACGATCCCGAATGATCCGAAATCACCGTTTGTCACAAGCGGCATCCGTTTGGGGACGCCGGCTGTGACTTCCAGGGGGATGGGTGTTGCGGATATGGACAGGATTGCAGAGGCGATTGCCCTTGTGGTCAAAGGCGGTGAGGAGAAGATACCCGATGCCCGCGCTATTGTGCAGGAATTGACGGATAAATATCCTTTGCTGTAGTTTCGCGGCTGGTTTTGCAGCCTGCCGTGCGTTTGTATTTGGCTGTATTTTCTGTTTTAGTGATTGAAAGAGGCTGCCTTTCGGGGCGGCCCTTTTTATGCACTGGGGTGCGTAGGGAAATTAGCAGCTTTGCTGCACGCACCCCGCGCGGCGAGTAGGGGGAAGAGCATCCCCTACTCGATTGCACACGGGCACCCAAAGGGAAAATGTCAGCAAGAGCTGACGGGTGCCCGGTGTCAGAGCTAAGAGCCTGTTTAAAATCTCATTTCCACCATCTGTACACCCCATTTTGCGAGATCTTTGCCCCTCATTCGGTCAACGTAGCCCCACTACGCCTCCCTCATTCGGGGCAAACCTCCCACAAACTGTGGCGCACATCTGGCGAAAAGCAGATTTTAAACAGGCTCTAAGCGGTAAACGATGCTGACATGCATCACAGCGGCAAAGCAAAAAATAATTGTAAATTGCCGCGAAGTATGGTAAAATAATATAATATTATCGGTTTTGCCCCTAAAGGCATCGCGGCGGATATAGGGCCGCGGGATTTGCCGCGGATTGCCGGCGGGGAATGGAATTATATGCTAAGGAGGGAGAGGGAGAATGGGTGCGTCAGCGGAATCGACTGTTTATACAAATGAGAATTGTATTGGATGTAACAAATGTATTTCCGTGTGTCCGGTGCTTACTGCCAACTATGCTGTGGAGCAGGATGGGGAAAACAGGATAGTGGTGGACGGGGACGCCTGTATTAACTGCGGGGCATGTTTTGATGCATGTGAACATGATGCGAGAAGTTTCCGGGATGATACGGAGCGGTTTTTTGAGGATTTGAAAAGAGGAGAGAAAATATCCCTCTTGCTGGCCCCGGCATTTCTTGCCAATTACCCGAGGGAGTACGCTTCCGTGCTGGGTGGATTGAAGAAAATGGGGGTCAACCATATCATCAGTGTGAGTTTCGGGGCGGATATAACTACCTGGGGTTATATTAAGTACATAACGGAACATAATTTTACCGGCGGTATTTCCCAGCCCTGCCCTGCGGTGGTCAGCTATATTGAGAAGTATGTCCCTGAGCTGCTGCCGAAGCTGATCCCGATTCATTCACCGCTGATGTGCGGCGCTATATATGTAAAGAAGTATATGAAACTGCCGGATAAGCTGGCATTTATCAGCCCGTGTATTGCAAAGAAGCATGAGATTGAAGACAGGAATACTTATGGATATGTTTCTTATAATGTTACTTTTGACCACCTGATGGAGTACGTACGGAAGAATAATATCAGGGGCGAGGACGTGTCCGATGAGATTGAATACGGTTTGGGCTCCATATACCCTATGCCGGGAGGGCTGAAGGAAAATGTGTACTGGTTCTGCGGCGAAGAGGTGTTTATACGCCAGATAGAAGGCGAAAAGCATATGTATGAATTTTTGGAGGACTATAAGGAAAGGGTGCTGAAAGGCAGGGAACTGCCCTTTATGGTAGATGCGTTAAACTGTGCGAACGGCTGTGTGTACGGAACGGCGATAGAGCCGGCAAAGGCACAGGGGGATGATAATCTGTATGCCCTCCAGGAAATCAAAGAGAGGAGCAAGCGTAAGGGAAGGAACCATCCTTTTGCGAAAGGGCTTTCACCGAAGCAGCGGTTAAAGAAGCTGAACAGCCAGTTTGCCAAATTGGATATCAACGATTTTATCAGGCAGTATTCGGATCATTCCAAAGAAAATAAGATCAAACAGCCTGACGGTGCGGAGTTGGATGCGATATTCCGCTCCATGGAGAAGCGGACGGAGCAGGAGAAGAAGGTAAACTGTTCTGCCTGTGGTTATGAGACTTGCGAAAAGATGGCCATAGCGATACATAATGGATGTAATACAAAGAGCAACTGCATCCATTATATGAAGAATATGATTGAGATAGAGAAGGAAACGGCAGAGACGCTTTCAGCAGAAATGCAGGAGAAGAACGAGATCATCGAGCAGAGGAACAGGCAGATTTCCTCGCTGGTGGAGAGCGTGGCCAGGGACTTTGAACTTCTGGACAAGTCGATCCATGAAATGGCTGCAGGGAATACAAGCAATGCGGAAGAAAGTACGGGTATTAATGTGCTGATGATGGATGTAATGGAATTCAGCGGGGAGCTGAAGGAGGCATTGGGCGGGATTGAAGTGCTGACTAAGAGCCTGCAGCAGAATAATGAAGAGATTACGAATGTGGCGGATGAAACGAATCTTCTGTCCCTGAATGCCAGCATAGAAGCGGCAAGGGCAGGCAGTGCGGGCAGGGGGTTTGCCATTATTGCCGAGAACATTAAGAAGCTGGCGGATTTTTCCAAGGAAATGGCGGAAGAGAGCGAGGGGAACCAGGAAAAAATCGGATCTGCAGTGGAGATGCTGCTCCGGAAAGCGGAACAGCTTATCGAAATTATTGACAGTGTCAACAGAAGGGTGACGAGCCTGGCGGCGGCAACGGAGGAAATCGCAGCAGCTACAGCGGAAGTGGGGGAAGTGTCCGAACGGCTGAAAGAGAGGATGGGAGAACTGGTGCAATAGCAGAGGCATCCAATCCTCATCCGGGGAATTGGAATTAAAGGGAATTTTGAAGTACATATGAAAAGTCTGCGCTCTGGAAATAATAAGGGTGCAGGCTTTTTTTGTTCTATAATAAATCGGTCCTTGTGCCGCAGTTGCCGGAGATAAAAAGAGAGCCTGCAAAAAACAGTTGCAATATACCCCATGGGGGTATATAATAAGGCAAAGGGGAAATTAAAAGGGAATTTTAAATTATTTATTTGCGGAGTACCGCAAGCTGTGTGGTTTGCCGTTTGAAGGATATAAGGATGAAAAGAGGATGGGAGATGGAGGAGATGGAGGAGATGGAGAGCAGGGGGAATGGGGAGTGCTGCAGCTATAAGACGAAGGAACGTTCCGAGAAGGAATATAAGGATCTGCTCCACCGGCTGAACCGCATCGAAGGGCAGATACGCGGGATTAAAGGCATGGTGGAGGAAGGGCGGTATTGTACGGATATTCTGGTGCAGGTAGCGGCGGTGAATGCGGCGTTGGACAGTTTTAATATAAAACTGCTGGAAAACCATATGAGGACTTGCGTGGTCAGGGATATCCGGGACGGCAGGGAGGATACGATTGATGAGCTGATGGAGGTGTTCCGGAAATGGATGAAGTGAGACTGCCGGAACCGGTAGTAGCAAAAACAGAAGGAAGGTAGGAAACAGATGGAGCAGTATAATGTGACAGGCATGAGCTGCGCGGCATGCAGCTCTGCGGTGGAGAAAGCGGTATCCAAGGTGGCGGGGGTCGATTCCTGCTCTGTGAATTTATTGACAAATTCCATGAAAGTGGACGGAAGCGCATCCGTGCAGGATGTCATACATGCGGTTGAAAAGGCAGGGTATGGCGCCAGCCTGAAGGAGCCGGGCAGTACGAAGGGCAGCAGGGGCGCCGGAGGGGCAGCGGGAAACACTGCGGCAGGGCAGGGACGCCGGGCGCAGGCGGATTCACTGGAAAGGGATGCGCAGGAGGCGGAACGGGCGATGCGGTGGCGGCTTGGGATTTCCGTCGGCTGCCTGATACCTTTGATGTATATTTCCATGCACCATATGTTCAATGAGTGGTTTGGCCTGCCGGTACCCGGGTTTATCCGTGTGGCATTCCATGGGAATGAGAATGCGGTAGCCTTTGCTTTTTCACAGTTTTTGCTTCTGCTGCCTATTTTATGTGTAAACCGGAAATATTTCCGTGTCGGGTTTAAGACCCTGTTCCGGGGGCACCCGAATATGGACAGCCTGATAGCCATCGGGGCTTCGGCAGCGGTGTTGTATGGAGTTTTCGCAATTTTCCGTATCGGGTATGGGCTGGGGCATGGCGATATGGCGCTGGTAGGGCAGTATTCTATGGACATTTATTTTGAATCTGCCGGGACGATCCTTACATTGATCACAGTCGGGAAGTATCTGGAAACGAAGTCCAAGGGGAAAACCAGTGCCGCGATTACCAAATTAATGGATTTGTCCCCTAAGACGGCAGTCCTTGTCAGACCGGACGGGAGCGAGGAGCAGGTCCCTACGGAGGATGTGAAGGCCGGGGATATTTTCCTGGTGAAGCCGGGGAGTTTAGTTCCGGTTGACGGCGTGGTATTGCTCGGGAATTCCAGCATGGATGAGTCGGCGATAACAGGGGAAAGCATCCCGGTGGAGAAGCGGCCGGGCGATAAGGTGGTGTCCGCGACCGTGAACAAAGCGGGCGTGCTGCGCTGCCAGGCGGAGAAGGTAGGGGAAGATACGACATTGGCGCAAATTATCCGGCTGGTGGAAGAGGCCAGCGCTTCCAAGGCGCCCATCGCAAAGCTTGCAGATAAGATAGCGGGGATATTTGTACCGGTAGTGATTTGTATCGCGCTGGTGACGGCTGTTATATGGCTGTTAGCCGGAGCAGGGTTTGAATTTGCCATGTCATCCGGGATTGCGGTGCTTGTGATTTCATGCCCCTGTGCCCTGGGGCTGGCGACCCCGGTGGCGATTATGGTCGGGACCGGGGTAGGCGCCAGGTTCGGTATCCTTATTAAATCCGGGGAGGCATTGCAGGAAGCCAGGAATGTGGACACAGTTGTGATGGATAAAACAGGAACCATTACGGAAGGGAAGCCGCGTGTTACGGATATTATCGTATATGGAGAGGGCGGAACGGAAGAGATACTGACTTTGGCTGCCGCGCTGGAAAAACCGAGCGAGCATCCTCTGGCCGATGCAATTGTGTCGGCGGCTGAGGAACGGGGGCTGAGGCTGCCGGAAGTGACAGGGTTCCAGGCTGTCTTCGGCAAGGGGATAGAAGGGACGATAGACGGGGCGGTTTATTATGTGGGAAACCGTAAATTTATGGAAGAGAAGGGGATCCGCATTGCCAAGGAACAGGAACAGGAGATGGAAAACCTGGCGGAGGAAGGAAAGACACCGTTATTGTTTGGAAAGGCAGACGGGGACGGCAGCCTGGGGGCAGTCATTGCCGTGGCGGATACGGTAAAGGGATCCTCTCTGGCGGCAATCAGGAACCTGGAAAAAATGCATGTCCATGTGATTATGCTGACCGGGGACAACCGGAAAACGGCAGAGGCAGTGCGCCGGAAACTGGGGATCGCGGAAGTAATCGCGGAAGTCCTCCCGGACGAAAAGGAACAGCAGATAAGGAAGCTGAAGGAGCAGGGGAAGAAAGTGGCAATGATTGGCGACGGCATCAATGATGCGCCTGCCCTGGCTTCGGCGGATGTAGGGATAGCCATAGGGGCAGGGACAGATGTGGCATTGGAGAGCGCGGATATTATTTTGATGAAAAGCGATCTGAGGGATGCGGTGACGGCTATCCGTTTAAGCAGGGCGGTGATACGCAATATTAAGGAGAACCTGTTCTGGGCATTTTTCTACAATAGTATTGGTATCCCGCTGGCGGCAGGGGTGTTGTACCCGTTCCTCGGGCTAAAGCTGAATCCCATGTTCGGGGCGGCGGCTATGAGCTTAAGCAGTGTGTGTGTGGTGGGCAATGCCCTGCGGCTGCGCAGGTTTAAGGAAAAGCCGGATCCGGCGGAAGAAAAAGCCGTATTTCAGGAGGAAAAAGAAGACCATATTTATTCAGAGAAGGAGGAAAAAACTATGAAAACAAAGACAATGAAAATCGAGGGGATGGCATGCGGACATTGTACGGCCAGAGTACAAAAGGCCCTGGAAGCGGTAGACGGGGTAGCTTCTGTTACAATGAGTTTGGAAGATAAGAGTGCGGTGATAGAGCTGTCCGGGGAACCTGCCGATGAAGTATTGAAAGGTGCCGTTACGGAGGCAGGGTATGACGTAGTGGATATTTTTTAATATAATGTAGCCTGTGATCGAAAGGAGGTTTTTTGTCCAATTATGCGGACAGGACGGCAAAGTATGTTTATTTTGCGGGAACGCTGGATGCGGCTGTCTGGGGAGCGGAATTAGCGGCCGGGGACGGAAGGCAGAGGATTTATGTTGTGGAGCCGGAGGGCGGGTTTGAAGATGACCCGAACGTGACGGATAAGAAATTTCCAGGTAATCCCACAAAATCTTACCGTACACAGGAGCCTTTGCGCATTGTCGGCGAGGTGGTCGGCTGGACCGGGCATTCGCCGGAGGCGCTGCAGAACATGAGGGAGAATCTGGAACGTCTGGCCCGTATGGGGATTGGGGCAATCGAATAGTTTTTGCTGTAGGGTATGCAGGAAAAGGCATCAGTCAGGAATGGCTGGTGCTTTTTGCGTGGTAAGGCTTTCATTTTTATTTTTTTAGGCAAAACCTTATGCAAAGGAAATATGAGCAGGGAAGAATGTTATTTCCCTGCTCGGTGTATCGGATTTGGAATTATTATAATCAGAATTGCAAATCAGCAATAGGAGGTATCTGAAATTAGCTCCTCTGCGATTCCTCCAGATAAAATAAAAAACGGACAAGTTCCAGGCGGTTGTGCCTGTCCAGTTGGTTCAATGAAAACAGGATGTTTTTCAGAGGGACGTCCTGTATATAATCAGAATTAAGATCATAATGACAGTAACGGTAGGTGGAAATGCCGAGAAGATAGTCAGTGCTTACTTTATAAAATTTTGCAATTTTTATGATATGCCGGATCGGGAGTTCACGCTGGCTCTGTTCATAATGAGAGTACGATTGCTGGGATATGCCCAGATAATCAGCTAATTGCCGTTGTTTGAAATTTTTTTCCATTCTTAAATTTTTGAGACGCCCAGAGATATTATTCATGCCGACTCCTCCTTAAACATTTTTGTTGTATATTATAATAGCAAAAAACAGTGCATCCGTATCAATAAACTACAAAAATATGTAAAGAATATGATTCAGAATGAGCGGGAAGGGAATGAAGAGGATCGGGGAACCGGAAGAAAACCGCGGGTTTGGAAGCAAATGCCTGAAAACGCAAAACTAACGTTCTTGTACAGTTATACATGCTGTTGACGGATTTTCAATCCAGATATAATGAAAGAAAAAGAAGTGGAGGTTTGAAAATGGAAGGCAGTAGTGGACTAATTGATAACAGGGCAGCGGGAAAAAGGATACGGCAGATAAGGGAATCAAATAAGCTGACACAGGAACAAATGGCGGAAGTCCTGGGAGTGAATCCCAATGCGGTCAGAGCATATGAGAGGGGTGAATATGGCATTTCAAAAGAAGTAATGGCACGGATACGCCGGCATTTTCATGTCTCTGTAGATTATTTGCTGTTTGGGCCGAGTGACGATTGGGAGAATCTGCTTGTGCAGGTAAAAAATGCGCAGGAGGAAGAGAAAATGAAGCTGCTGGTGCATTTGCTGTTTTATTTTGTAAAAGAAAAGGAACAGTGCTATCAGAGGGATATCGGTGAAGAAGGGATTTTCGGGGGAATAAGGAAAATGTTTGAAGAGATATAGATAGAATGCCGGTTTCCGCCGGCAGAGAGCCCGTGTCCTGTTTTGCCCGGATTCAGAATGAATCCGGACGGAAACAGGGGGTGGGGCAGGGGTAAATATGTATACCTGTTATTCCGTATCGGACGTTCGCTGAAATACCATTTCATATCCGTCATTTCCATAGTTTAATGAACGGTTAACCCTGCTGATGGTGGCAGTGGAGGCGCCGGTCTGTTCGGCAATTTCCAGATATGTTTTATGGTTGCGCAGCATAGAGGCTACTTCGAAACGTTGGGAAAGGGAAAGGATTTCGTTGACAGTGCATAAATCTTCGAAAAAACTGTAACATTCTTCTTTGTCTTTCAGACAGAGAATTGCGTTGAACAGATGGTCTACCGCATTTGTCCTTATTTTCTTATTCATAACTCCCATTACCTCCGGATTATTTACATATTCTTTCACACGTTAAAATTTTACTGCCAGACTAAAATCTATTTTAACATACTAAAGTCATAAAGTAAAGATGCCGGGGATGTGGTTTTACTAAATGGTAGTAACAGTTCAGACGCCCTTTCAATTTCCACAACAAGTGCACCAGTCAGATAATG